>NZ_ALXG01000025.1:0-1483 GCF_000512295.1 Fructilactobacillus florum 8D | reverse complement strand
AAAGACATTCTACTTCTAAAAGGTGGTTTTAAAACTAAATGTGAAGCTGAATTATATTTATCACAAATGAAATTGGATTTGCATAGTGGAGAATTTATAAAAGATGAATCTCCCCTATTTTCAGATTATTTTAATAAATGGTACGAAACCTATAAAAAAAACTATAACTGATGTTACTAGGCTTCATTACTTACATATTTATAACGTAATTAAAAAATATTTTACCAATGATAAACTAAAATATTTAAACAGTGAAAAATAT
Organism: Fructilactobacillus florum 8D; assembly: GCF_000512295.1. Classification (NCBI taxonomy): domain Bacteria; kingdom Bacillati; phylum Bacillota; class Bacilli; order Lactobacillales; family Lactobacillaceae; genus Fructilactobacillus; species Fructilactobacillus florum. The sequence goes on along the minus strand of NZ_ALXG01000025.1, from coordinate 1,221 downwards.
AAAATATTACTAGATGAATATGGTTCAAATCATGCTAAAGAAACAATTAGTAAGATTAATTCTTTAATCCATGTATGTATTAAAGATGCAATTTACGATGGATATATTAAAAAAATTACAAATTATTTAATTTCTACAAAGAATAAACACTATACTTCTAAATACATGATTTTATTAGCAATATATACTTGAATGCGTCTAGGATAAATAAAAGTTTTAAAATGGAAAAATATTGATTTTGAAAATTGCATAATTAATGTTGTTCAATCTTATAATGCTAAAACAAAAAAATATATACCTGTTAAAACGAAAAGCTCCAAACGATCAATACGAGTAAATAAAAAAGTTCTAAGTATAATTAAAGAATTAAAAATTAATGATGATAAAGTTATTTTCTTGAACCAATTTAAAATTATCCCTACTTCAATTCTGTAAATAAAACGCTTATAAAATAATTTAAAGAATTAGGTATAACTAAAACATAGTTTTCATTTTTTCTCATTACGTCATACATACGTGGCATATTTACTAGCTAATATCGTTGATATCTATATAATTATTAAACAATTAAGACATTATGATATTGGAATAACATCAAGAAAATATGCCTATTTAATCTATGAATATAAAAATGGAAGTAATGATGAAATCGCACAAATTTTAAATAAAGTATAAAAAACACACCATTAATTAATTTAGTGGTATGTTTTTGGTCTGTCAACGTTTAAACTTCCACAAACAAAAATGGCTCTATATCAACGTTTTCACGTTCATACAGAACCATTAAAAACTATAATTATGCCGAGAGCGGGGGTCGAACCCGCACGATCGCAATGATCACTGGATTTTGAGTCCAGCGCGTCTGCCAATTCCGCCATCTCGGCAAAGTTTTGATTGTAGCAATTCAAAGGCGGTAGTCGGATTTGAACCGACGATGAAGGTTTTGCAGACCTCTGCCTTACCACTTGGCTATACCGCCATAAAAAGCACTATCAGTGCCTTCTTCTTGCTAACGCAAGCCAATCAAAAGGCGGTAGGTGGGAATCGAACCCACGCGTGTCGGTACCACAAACCGATGTGTTAACCACTTCACCACTACCGCCATAATATCATAAACAGGGATAGTAGGAATCGAACCCACATCAGCGGTTTTGGAGACCGACATACTACCGTTGTACTATATCCCTATAGATGGAGGGGAGTGGATTCGAACCACCGAAC
>NZ_ALXG01000024.1:0-3521 GCF_000512295.1 Fructilactobacillus florum 8D | reverse complement strand
AAAGACCAGTTCAAATGAACTGGTCTTTTTTTAAAACAATGGCATGGTTAAAGCATCTACGGCATATGTAACGTTTTGTAACACATGTCATTGACGAAATCTGCTCGGGTCGTTAAAATAAAACCAATGAGGAGCTGTTGGCAGATGAGTGAGAAAGTAATCAGACGATCATTAGCAGTTTTACCGATGGGAACCGTGATGAAATTAACTTCATTGACGGCACGTCAAATTCGTTACTATGATGATCATGGTTTGGTTCAATCACAACGAACGTCTACTAATCGTCGGCTGTATTCGCTTAATGACATTGATCGAATTTTAGAGATCAAAGATTATCTGGCAGAAGGTATGAACATTGACCAAATTAAGCGGGTTTATACCAAGCAGAGCGAACGAAAAAATCAGCAGCAAAAACGAAAAGCGGGACAAGTTAGTGATAATCGAGTTCGTGAGTACTTGCGAGATGATATTTTACGTGCAGGTGGCTTATATCCCAACAGCAATTCACAATTTTAATAGAACTGATCTCAAAGGAGAGTGGAAATGACACAAACAGAAGCGTATACACCTGAAAAGATTAAACAAATGATTAAAGACGAGGACGTGCGGTTCCTTCGTTTGATGTTCACTGATTTATTGGGAACGGTTAAAAATGTGGAAGTCCCCATTAGTCAATTAGATCAGCTGTTAGCTGGTAAATTGATGTTTGATGGCTCCTCAATTGATGGATTTGTGCGGATTGAAGAAAGCGACATGTATTTACAGCCAGACTTGTCTACCTGGATGGTGTTCCCTTGGGGAGACGAGCATGGAAAAGTAGCTCGGTTAACGTGTAGTGTTTATACCGCTGCTGGCGAAGAATTTTTGGGAGACCCGCGGAATAATTTAATGCGAGTTTTAAAAGAAATGCGAGCGATGGGCTTTAGTGATTTTAATATTGGACCAGAGCCGGAGTTCTTCTTGTTTGAAATGGATGAAAAGGGTAATCCGATTAAAAAGCTTAATGACCATGGAAGCTATTTTGATTTAGCTCCAATGGACTTAGCAGCTAATATCCGTCGGGACATGGTTCTAGAATTAGGTCGAATGGGCTTTAACGTGGAAGCATCTCATCACGAAGTTGCTCCGGGTCAACATGAAATTGATTTTGAATATGATAATGCCATCTCATCGGCTGACCACATTCAAACTTTTAAAATGGTTGTGAAAACAGTTGCTCGTCGATATGGTCTTTACGCAACGTTTATGCCAAAACCACTGAACGGTGTGAACGGATCAGGAATGCACATGAATATGTCGCTCTTTGATAAAGATGGCAAAAATGCATTTTTTGCCGAGGATGGTAAGGATCAATTATCACAAACGGCTTACTATTTCTTAGGTGGTTTGTTAAAACATGCTAAAGCACTCACGGCTGTCTGCAATCCAACGGTTAACTCATACAAACGATTAGTACCTGGTTTTGAAGCTCCAGTTTATATTGCTTGGTCTGGCGCCAACCGTTCACCAATGATCCGAGTACCAATTGCACGCGGTAAGGGAACCCGCTTAGAACTTCGGAGTGTTGATCCTTCGGCTAATCCTTATTTAGCGATTGCAGCTATGCTGGAAGCAGGGCTAGATGGAATTAAGAATAAGATTATTCCAGATGACCCAATTGACCGCAATATTTATAGCATGGATGGTCAGGAACTCAAATCAGATCATATTGAAAAATTACCAGCAACCTTGCACAATGCCTTGGTTGAATATGAAGCAGATCCACTAATGGAAAAGGCATTTGGAACGCATATTTATCAGAACTTTTTAGATGCTAAAAAGTTAGAGTGGACATCTTACAGTCAAAACGTTTCTCAATGGGAACAAGAACGATATTTCCACTTATTATAAAATGGTCAACATAAACAAAGCACTTAAAAAAACCTCGAGACTGGTTTAATTTAAAGGAGCTCGAGGTTTTTTATATTGATAGAAAAATAAGCAGAGCTCTTAAGATGGTTTATTAAAGGAGGAACTCCAATTGGGACATAAAAAGGATTCTGACCATGCATTTTTTGGTCAACCCCAAGGATTAATGTACTTGGCCGGGACTGAATTTTGGGAAAGATTCAGTTATTACGGAATGCGTGCGATTCTACTGTACTATATGTTAGCAACGGCCGCTAACGGTGGCTTGGGATTAGCCAAAACTACTGGCCTATCGATCATGGCGATTTACGGAGCCTTGGTATATTTAGCAACAATCACAGGTGGGTACATTAGTGATCGAATTTTAGGTAGTCGACGTACTGTTTTTAGTGGTGGGGTCATGATTATGTTTGGTCACATTGCCTTATCACTCCCCTTTGGGTTATGGGGGTTATTAATGTCGATAGTGTTAATTACCACGGGAACCGGGCTCTTGAAGCCTAATATTTCAAATATGGTTGGTAATTTATATAGTACTGATGATCAACGAAGTGAAAGTGCGTTTACGATTTTTACTTTTGCAATTAACTTTGGAGCCTTTATAGCACCACTGATTTGTGGTTGGACTTCAACGAATTATAATTATCACGTTGGCTTTTCGTTAGCAGCGGTCGGAATGTTGATTGGATTGATTTTTTACTACATTGGCGGTAAAAAACATCTTGGTGAAATTGGGTTGCATCCCACTGATCCGATTCGCCCCCGCGAATTAAAAACAATTTTATTCCGCATGTGTGCTGGGCTATTCGCCTTTGTGCTAATTCTACTGGTAATGGCTGGTTTTAGGATTCTGAGTTTGGATAGTTTTGTTAGTCTGTTGAGTTTAATTGCAGTGATTACGCCAGTTTGGTACTTTATCATGATGTTACGGAGTAAAAAGATCACAGCGATTGAGCGCTCGCGGGTACTTGCGTACATTCCTTTATTCATTGGAGCGCTGATTTTTTGGGCCATTGAGGAATCTGGATCAAGTATCTTGGCAAGTTTTGCGCAAAGTCAGACGAACAATGATCTTGGTTGGTTACACATTGATCCGAGCTGGTATCAGTCATTAAATCCGTTATTTATCATGCTGTATACCCCTCTATTTGTTTGGCTTTGGACAAAATTAGGGAAGCGGCAGCCAAGTACTCCACGAAAATTTGCTTTGGGAATCTTTTTTGCGGGACTGTCCTTCCTATTTATGGTGATTCCTTTGTTACTATTTGGATCCGATGCAAAAATCAACCCGCTATGGTTAGTTGGTAGTTGGGCGATCATTGAAATTGGGGAAATGCTAATTTCACCAATTGGTTTATCAGTGACGACTAAATTAGCGCCTAAAGCATTTGGTTCGCAAATGTTAGGAATGTGGTTTTTAGCTGATGCTGCTGGTCAAGCAGTCAATTCTCAAATTGCCCGTTTTTATCAACCAGGCACAGAAATTGCTTATTTTGGTATCATTGGGATTATTGCAATTATTGCTAGTTTAATTTTATTGTTTTTTGTTAAACCAATTTTAAAATTAATGGATGGCGTTGAATAAAAAAAGTTCCGAAATTTCGGAACTTTTT
>NZ_ALXG01000023.1:0-18908 GCF_000512295.1 Fructilactobacillus florum 8D | reverse complement strand
ATTATGCTGGTGTAAAAAAAATTAAATTTGATCATTATTTTGCTTTACCAATGGGACATGTTGTTTTTCCAATGATAATAAATGATTTAGATGATGAAAAGCACACTCTATCATACACAATTGATAATTGGAAACCAGCATTAGAAGATTATGATGTTATTCCTGTAAAAAAAGGTAAGACAAATATTAAAGATGTTGAGATAGTTTACAATACAAAAGAATTGAGATGATATATATATATGGCTGAAAAAGATAATTATGAAAATAATTGGGATGGTTTTTTAAGTCAGAAAGCTTATCAAGTAGATACTAACAAGTATGGTAAAAGTTCTGTAAAGGAAAATTTTGAATTTAAAGGACAAAAATATCACGTTGTTTACGTGTTAAATGAACCAGCTTTTGTTAGTAAAAAAGGGTCTAGATATCCAGTTTTAGAAGTTTCTAAGATGATTTCTAACAATATCAAAGCATCGATTAAAAATGAATTAGGACAAGTTGATGTTGGCTGTAATAACTTTGGTATTTTTCGTATTCCTCGACAAGATAATGTTATTTATTTCCAATCAGAAATGACGGTTAAATTTTCTGAATTATTAAATTGGAGTAAGAAATTTTATCAAGTACATAAACCTAAGCTACAAGTAATTAAATCAAATAAAACTACTTATGGTAAACAAGTAGACCAGCCTTGGTTTGATTGGCTTTTACATAAGACAGATATTAAACCAGGAATGGGGATTGGACGCCATAATACTGTTCTAACATTGGCATTGGCATGCTATTCGTCACGAATGAATGAAAATGACTGTTATGACCTATTAGATCAATTTAATACTAATTTGAAAGTATCACTAAACCAACGAGACGTAGATCGTTGTATTAGAGACGCTTATTCAGGCATATATAAAGGAGCTAGTTCAATTTACATCAATGAATTAATTGAAACATGGGCTTCAACATCAGAACAAACTAAATTAAAACAAGTTAAGAGTAATAGCTGGTATAAATTTGCTAAAAAACGTGAAGATCGTAAGTACTCACATAAGAGTGAATGGAAACAAGATCTAATAACGTTTTTTAATAAAGTAGCTACAAATAATGAAAATGTAGTTATTTCAACAAGAAAAATACAACAAAATTTAGGGATTAGTCCTAGCTCTTTAAGTCGTGCCTTGAAGTCACTTAAGAAAGAAAATAAACTAATCATAAAAGACACAGGATTTAATAAAAAGAAGGCATATACGACGTTATATACCCTTGTAAGACAGCTTCAAAATAAAAAGGAACAATACCGCATTGATGTGCTAAAAGATATTACAGAAGAAAATATTAATGAATTATCACAATTAGAACAACAACTGAAATCCTTAAAACAAGAGAATAAAAACACTATTATCGTTGATATAGGTGATTTAGATACAGGATAACTTAAGTGCTACCAATTGCCAATAAGATATTTCATTTATACTTTTCTTTATCCTTATATGTTATATATAATAACCAGTGTTTTTAGTTTTTTATATTTTTAAGGATAGTTTTTGATGACATAAATTATAAGATATTATCCAAAAATATTTCAAAAACAATGATTAGTTATTTAGTTGTAGATATGATATTAGATGCATTATGTAAAAATAAAAAGCCTGTGTATTTACATTCTGGGAAGTCAGTACACAAGCTCTCAATATGAAAATGTCCTTAAAGTACATGGAATAAAACATTCTTATTCTTTAAAAGGTTATCCATATGATAATGGGCCGATTGAAGCCTTTCATTCAATTTTAAAACGTGGATTCGCATTTCAAATAAGATTCACAAGTTATTAAGAATTGATTTTGAAAACAGAAAATTATATTCATTGGTATAATACCATAAGAATTAAGATATCTGTCTAACAAAATTTTTGCCATTTATTGACATAGGAACAAGGGGAATAACATGGAAAATAAAAATGCTAATATATCGGTTATTATTGGTAATGGATTTGATTTAGGACTTCTTTTATCAATAGGGAAAAGTTTAGAAGAATTACCCACTTTTTCTAATTTCTATAATTGGTTATTTGGAAGACAATTTAATCCTTCTAATAGTATATTTAAAGAAATTAATGATAAAAAAATATCAAATGAAAAATGTTGGGCTGATATTGAATCAATAATTGGTAATAAATTATCTATTTGTATTATTTTATCTTAGGTATTTGTATAATTTAATTATAACTAAGGGGATAACTTTATGAAAAACAAAATATATAACAAACATAACGCCGTAGCATTTTCTACTGGTGAATATAAGAATAGATATAAATCAGTTAAAAGCAGACACGGCTGGGTAAGTATTGGGGTGTAACTTTTGCTTCAATGACTATTATTTTTGGTGGAATGACTGTGTCTGCTGATACTACATCTCAAACATCAGATACAGCAGTTTCAACAAATAATACTAATCCACAAACAACTTTATCTGTTTCACAAAATGTCTTACAAACTACAAATGATCAGACTAAATCATCTGAAAATCAAATTCAGAATGATAGTCAAGTAACTTTACTTAGCCCTAATAATTCTAAAATTAGTAAAAAAGATGAACCTAATCCAGTAAATAATAATCCAAATGAATTTAAAAATAACTTAGTTGATAATAAATTTAAGTCTAATAACACTCAATTTAAAGGTGGAATTACTATTGCAGACGGTGGAACATTTAAATTTCCTCTAAATGGTGGAGCTAGTGCAATTTTCCATGGTGAAAGTGGACAAACTGGAATTTTAGAAATTGTTAGTGGGACTTTGAGTCCTATTTATAATGATAATTATGTCCAATTATTGTCTAATAAAATAACCAGTATTAAAATAGACTCTGGTGTTTTAGTTCCTGTTGATAGTAATAATCTATTTTCTAATTTAACTGATTTAAACAGCATTACTGGATTAAACAATCTTGATTTTTCAAATGTAAATAATATGTCCAATATGTTTAGTGAGGATCAAGCTTTAACTGAAATATCAGGTATTTCTGATTGGGACACTTCCCAAGTACAAGATATGTCTAGTTTATTTCAAGGAGATATTAACTTGAATAGTCTGGATTTATCTAATTGGAATACCAAAAATGTTTCTAATATGAAAAATGTATTTTCAAATGATACGAGTTTAAGAAAACTTAAATTTGGTGATAATACTTTATTCAATTCAAGTGTTGAATTACCAATGGTTTCTAAAGAATACAACGGTTGGGTACAAATTGATAATGTTGGAAATGTAGTGCCTGGTGATACAGCTTTATCATCTGATAAATTAACTGACGGTAATATTCATTATGGAACATGGATTTGGGGAAATTCAGTCCCAAGTAAAGCTTCAATTAATGGTGAAAATGTAACTATTTATATAGGTGATAAGATAAATAATTTTGACTTTAACGCTAGAGCTACTGATAAATTAGGAAATTCAGAATTAGTTAATATTGATACATCACAAGTAGATATTGATAAACCTGGTGTTTATACTGTAACTCTTACTACTGTTGATGGACAAAGTAAAATTGTTACTGTAACAGTTTTAGCTAATAAGGAATCAATTACTGGTAAAAATATTACCATTTATACCGGTAATCAATTTAATGATAATGATTTTGATGCAAGTGCAACAGATAAAACTGGTAAATCAGAAGTGGTTACAATTGATACTTCTAAAGTAAATATAAATGTGCCGGGAATTTACAATGTAACAATTAGTGCTACTGATGGACAAAGTAAAGTTGTTACTGTAACAGTTTTAGCTAAGACAGATAATAAATCTAAAAATGATTCAGGCAGTAATATTATTAATGGTTATAATAATGGAAATTCTTTAATCAATATTGGAACTAACAGTAAACAATCATTAAATAATATTAGTTCATCAAATATTATCACTGGTAAATACAGCAATAAAAATATAAAAAATAATAAACATAAATTAAAAGGAACTCTACCACAAACTGGGGAAGAAACATCTACTTTGTTATTAATGATTGGAGTAACATTAATAGGAACCTTAGGATTATTTGGATTGAAAAAAATTAAAAAATAGTATTATTGAACTAGAATTAATATTGCTCCTATACTGAAAAAAGGTAAACAAAGCTTTGTAGATTTATACAATGATGAAAAACAATTAATGTCTTCAATAGATAGATATTATGGTGTTACAGTTTCAAATGTCTTTAAATGTATTAAAGACATTTGAAAGAATTATTTCTGTAGATGTTTCAAAAAACTGTAACAAAATTTCACAAAGTCAGAACACCGTTAAATCAACGTTTCTAGCGGGTCGATTTTCCGTTTTTCAAAATTCACAAACTTTCACAAACAAAAAGCCTCGTAAACGTTGATTTACGGGGCTTTTATTGGTTAACTTCGCTTAATGGACATTATGTTAACTAATGTTTGTTTTTTGCATTTCTGTAATACAGATGTCTCTCCATGAACTGGGTATTGCAAATAATTCCATAAACTCATCAACGTTAATTTGATATAGCTCTTTTTCCTCTACATAAAATGGAATTAGTAAATCAATAGCATTTACATTAGCTTTTTGTTCATAATGCGGTTTTAATGCTGTTGAAAAATTTAATTTAGCATCGTTGATATCACATTGAAGTACATGACTAATTTCATGGGCAATGATTAAAGGTAAACGACGTTGATTAGGTTCGTTAGCGTTAATAACGATTGATCTAGTAGGAATATCAGCAAATGATCTTGTTTTGGCTAATAATTTATCTGTATAGGTAACTTGAATATCATGATCAAAAGCATAATTAAATAGACTATTTATTATTTCTTGCATCCCGTAAACTCCTTAAAATCTGTAAGACAGTTTCTTTGTCTTCTTCTGGAACGGGCTTTCCACCAAACATCATGATTGTTTCTAGATCGTCTAAATTAGCAGTTGATTTTTCGCTGTTTTCATTTCCTAATAAATAATCGGTTGAAACGTTAAAGTAGTTAGCCACTTTTTTTAATTTTTGAGAATTAGCATTATCAATCCATTTTAGGAGAGTTCCGTTAGGAAATCCCATTTGATGTTCTAATTCACGAATAGAAATATTTTTCTTTTTTGCAAGTTCCTTAATACGTTGATATATAGACATTTTAAGCACTCTTTCATTTTTATTTAGAATATTTTTCTATAAAATTGTTGACATATAGAATATATGTATATATAGTATTCCCTGTAATCAAGTTGATTATTAACGAATATCCCCAACAGACGTGTTGGTTTTTTATTTAAGTTAATTGTAGAGCAATAAACTACAAAAATCAATTGGTTATAGGATATACATGTATATTATTGCGAACAAAGTTGAAAAATTATATCAAAAAATAAATGGAGGAAATAAAAATGGATCAACAAGTTTTAAAAGTACAAAAATGGTTAAATTCAGAATACGGAAAGGTAAGTGGATTTACTAAAATTAAAGAAAATGGACAAACAGGTTGGAATACAATCTATGGTTTGCGTGAAGGATTACAACATGAATTAGGTATTAATCCAGTTGCCAGTGGTTTTGGTGCTCAAACTAAAAATGCTGTAGGTTCTAAAGTAGCAGGATTTGTAGTTGGTTATAAAGGAAATATTGCTAAATTAATTCAAGGTGCATTTTGGTGTAAAGGATATAATCCTGGTTCATTTAATACAACCTTTTCTAAAGATACTCAAGCAGCAGTCGATAGCTTACGTAAAGATGCTGGATTAAGTATTGGTAACCTAACGGTTTCATTGATGGCAGCACTATTTGATATGAGTGCCTTTAAATTATTAGATGGTGGAACTAATTCAGTTCGTCAAATGCAACAATATTTAAATCGTAATTATTTAGCATACTTCGGTGATGATTTAGGTTTAGTACCTACTGATGGTCTTTACCAACGTAATACTAATACGGCTTTGATTTATGCTTTACAAGTATCAATCGGATTAGCTGATAAAGCTAATGGAGTATATGGACCAACTACGATTAATTACACTCCTACAGTTTACCAAGATGAAGCAGGACCAACAGTTAAAATTATTCAATATGGATTAATGGTAAATGGATTTTATGATGGTGCGGTTGATGGAGTTTATAGTGCAAGTGTTGCATCAGCAGTACTTAGTTTTAGAGAATTCATGAAATTAGCCCCTTATAATGGTTCAGCTGATTTAGAGGTTATTAAAGGTTTACTAACCTCTAATGGTGATACTAACCGAGACTCTGATGCTTGTGATACATCATTTCAAGTTTCAAGTGCAACAGCTAAAAAATTAAAAAACTTTGGATTTAATTTAATCGGACGTTATTTAACTGGAACAGTTGGGGTAGGATCTAATCGCCGTCGTAAAAATTTAACTTCATCAGAAATTGAGAACTTAGTTAATGCAGGTTTAAGTATCTTTCCGATTTACCAAGATAACGACGGAAGCGAAGAATACTTTACTGCAAATCAAGGTGTATATGATGCAAATGTTGCCGCAAATGCAGCACAACGTTTGGGCTTTCCTAAAGGAACTACTATTTATTTTGCCGTTGATACCGATGTGCAAGATGGAGATATCGCTGGAACAGTTATTCCATATATGGCATCTGTTAAAAATCATTTACGCAATGGTTATAAAGTAGGTATTTATGGTACTAGAAATGTATGTAATCGAACCTTGAAAGAAGGTTATGCGGTAAATGCATTTGTCTCAGATATGTCGACTGGGTATAGTGGTAACTTAGGTTACAAAATGCCTAAGAAATGGTCATTAGATCAATTCACAGAATTTAATTTTGCTGACATTGCAGTTGATCAAGATGCATCATCTGGTAGAGATACTGGTACTAGTAAATTTAACCCTATTTCACCAGTAACAGTAGACCCTTTACAAGCATTAAGATATATTACTGATAATACAAAATTAGAATTAGACGTTCCTTTAACTACAGTTAATATCACTGATTCAGTAAAAATGGTATTGAATGCTAGTGCATCATTACAAGAACTAGATGGAGATGGAATTTTTACCATTACTAATGGTTCAGTTCCATCAGTAGATGTAACAAAATGGCTAGAAAACAAGTATGATGTAAAAGGATCAGTAGCAGACGTAATTGCTGAAGGATTTAATAAATTTACAGTATCTAAAGACATTAATGAAGGTCAAATGTCTGTATCAGTTAATAATGATGCAGATGGATATATTAGTATTTCTTTAAGTATTAATATTTATCAAATAGAAATTGATAATAAAAATTGGAATACTGAAGCAAATCTATCTATTTCTTTAAAAATTAAACCAAGTAATTTACCATTGATTAAACAAGAAATAGAGTTGTTAAATTTTGTTGAACAGAATTCTAAAAAAGTTGTTATTGGGTTAGCAGTCTTAATAGGTACGATTTCAGGTATTGGTCTTGTAGTAGTTACTTCTCCTGGAGATGCAGCTGCAGCAATTGGTACAGCAATTATTGCATTATTTGTTTCTATAAAAAACGCGATTCAATCTGCATAAACAAAAAGCTAACTAATAGTAAATTAGTTAGCTTTTTTATGATATATTAAATTATTTAAGATACTTGGTAACGTTTATAATAAATAATTCCCATGCAATACATCCAATTGATGAACCTACTATCAATATAATTATTAAAGAAATTGTGTAATCAAATTCAAATCTTATTTTTATAGATACAATTATTGTTAATAGTACCATGATAAATGTATATTTAAACACTTTTTTCTTGGTTTGGATTATAAAATTAATCAACTTATTTCGGCTTGTTTTATTTCTGTAATATTTATTGTATCTATAACATAGTAGAGAAAAAAATAAGATAAAACCTAATGATAAATAACAAAAAATAATTGCAGGGTTAAATTTTAAATTTAAGTACAATAAACATAAGAGCATGATTGTTATCATGAATGAATAAAATTTTATGATTGCTTTTGATTTTTTAATTATTTTTTTGTTCATATTAATTATCTCCTTATTGATTCTTATCTAGATGGACCGAAATCTCTTGAGTTTCTTTGTATAATTTCGTGTAATTCATGAGTTGACGCATTTACAAGGGTTCTCTGATCGTTTGAAACTTGTTTTTCACGATCAGTAATACGTTCTTCACGTTTATCAAGCGTCTCAGCACGTTCATTTAATTCATTTTCTCTTTGATCGAGCTTTTGTTTGATATCACGTAATCTCTTTTGAAAGTCTTCACGTAATTTACGTGCTACGTTTCTTAAATATTCAAAACCCATTCTAAGGTGTTGTTCAAAACCAATTTCTGTTGAAATTGGTTCTTTTTTTTCTTTTTTAAATATCGGTTTATTATCATCATTTGTTTTAATTTGATCTTTAAAATGTATTTTTCCTGTATCAAGTATGATGTATGGTATTTCTTCATAATTAGTTTCACTTGTCATATCAGACACTTCATTTCGGTATTTTCCAAATGGAGGTATTTCATTTTTTTGTTTTGCAATTTTTTCAAATTTAGTTCTAGCTTTTTGACGTCGTTCAATATTAGATTTAATAACAATATTATTTTTTGGATCTAAGTCAATAACTGAAAAAGATAATGATTGATATTCATTTTGATAATTTTCTTGTTCAATTTGAATATCGTTTTTTTCAATATCGAAATAATAGTAACCGTAGTTTGGAAGAAGAATTAGAAGAAAAGACTAGCAAAGTGCAGCGAAAAATTGATGAAATAGATACTGAGATATAAAATCTTAGGAGGTATTTAGATGATCAATGTAGATCCCATTATCGACCAAGAACTCTTGGACAAAGCAAAGAAAGCAGCCGAAAGAAAATTAGTTGAATTTGCTGGCACTGGTGCTTTACGTATGGCTAATGGTAAAGATAAGATGGGAGAAAATACCATTAAATCTTTAGTAAGAGGTCGCAAATCTAAAATAAGTCAACTTAGGGGACATATAAATTCAGCAATTAAGGGTAAATTTGCTAAAAGTGTCGCACAGGAAGCTAAAAAGCAAGCTGATAAATTAGATGAGATTTAGAACATAGATACACAAAACAAAAAGATCCCCTAAATTAATAAGAGTAGTACGTTAAAAATGGATTCCAATAAAGGAAATCCATTTTTTTGATTTTAATAATACATAATAATGTAGTGCAATAAATTTATAAATATCTTAAATTAAAAGAAGAAATTAAAAATATCTATTTAGAAAGTTATGAAGCCTACGGTTATCTTAGGATTTTTCAGATTTTGATTAATAAATGATACAAATATTGGTTAGAAACTGTACGAAAAATAATTCTAGGAACTGGATTAATTTGTACTATCTATTTCAAAAAATATTAAACCAGTGATATATTCAGACCAAGGTTTCCACTACCATTAAAAGCATATCGCCAAAAATTTAATTTTAATGGTTATAAGCAAAGCATCTCACTAAAGGAAAATTGGTTAGATAACGCACCTATTGAGAGTTTCTTTAACTACATTATAAAGATAATTATTAAAATATGTTATTTGGTTGAATATATGTGTAAACACTTAAAAATATAAAATGTTTAACTTTTCTATAGCACTTCACTAGCGTCACCTGATTTTTTTATAAGTTGCTACCAGCCCAGTGATTAATTGGACCAAATTTGTGTGCGACCGCTAGCTCGTTTTCGATACATCTATCGACGTAAGTCTTAGCGCTACGAATTGCTTGCTCAACGGTGGCGCCTTTCCCAAGCTCGGATGTAATGGCAGCAGAGAGGGTATCGCCAGTTCCGTTTTTCCGGTCGGTCGCAAAATATGGGCCACTCAGTGTGAAATGACGACCGTCTTCTAATAGAATGTAATCGGTAACTTTGGTTTGACTATCATGATCGTGGCGACCTTTGATCATGACGTTTTTAGCACCTAAAGCCTGTAATTTTTGAGCCGCGTGGGCTTGGAAACTTGGCTCATTGCCATCTAAACCGCTTAGTTTTTCAGCTTCGAAATAATTGGGCGTGAGAACAGTTGCGAGAGGAATTAGGCGTTCCACTAGAGTTTGATAGGCATCGGACTCAAGCAGCAAGTCGCCATGTTTGGTAATAATTACTGGATCGATGACCAGCGAACCGAAATCATATTTTTCTAAATTATCAGCTACGGCCAAAATAACTTTTTGATCGGCTAGCATGCCGGTTTTAGCGGCCCGAATGTTAAAATCAGCCGCCAAATCTTTAAATTGCTGGCTAATAAAAGCTGGAGTCATATTTACAGCGGCGTGAATTCCGTATGAGTTACCAGAAACACAAGCTGTCATAATACCAGCTCCATAAACTTGGTTGGCAAAAAAGGTGAGTAAATCCGCTGGCATTCCTGCGCTTCCATCACTATCGTGTCCAGCAATTGTGACAACCTGTGGAAATTCATTTGACATAGAACGACCTCCCTAAAGTTGTGATTTGATTTTTGGATGTTTGGTGTATTATAATACATAGAGCTGTAAGATGTAAGACTAATTAGAAAAGGAGCTTTAACTATGCGTATTTGTCATCCTAATGGTGTTCAAGGTCGTCGTCCGATTGACCAAAAGAAACGTAAGAAAGAACAAAAACGAGTATCTGATTTACAAAAGTTTTTGAAGCAAGCTCCCGCAAAGTAGTTCTTTTTGTCGCGGCAGCCAGCAAAAAAGAGACTGCCATCGCAGTCTCTTTTTTAGTTGTTCTTTTTTGTCTTAACCGCTTTGGTGATTTCTTTTTTCTTTGGTTTTGACAGAGAGCGCAACTCATCTTTTAAACTTTCGATTGCTGCATGGTGGCTTTCTTTCCATTTGTTGAAAGAGTTTTTTGAATCCGAATCGCCAGGCTTCAGCCCCGTATTTAGCCAAAACATTGCTTCTGATAGACTGTTAAAGTTTCTAAGCCACAGAGTTTGACCATTTTCAGAATCGAAGGCAACATAAGAACGGGGCTTTTTCTTTAAAAAAGTGTGACGGCGAATTTTAAACGCCTCCCGTTTTCTGGTTAAGAAATAATCCGGTAAAATATAGCTGCCGGCAACGACTAGTTGTGGGAAACGTTCGTTTCGTTTGGCGTGACGGTCACGTAACATTGACATGGCTTGGTCCGCGGTAATTAATTTAATATTCAATTCAGGCATGGCATCTTCCTCCTACTTTTATTTTTACATAAAACTGCCGGTCTGAAAAGGATTTTACATGGAAAACCAGCATTAGTCGGCGATCAAAAATAAGGGAGAACCATTCCATGGTAAAAAAAACAAAATACTATGCGGTTAAAAACGGTCGAAAACCAGGGATTTACTTGACCTGGTCGGCGGCCGAGCGACAGGTAAAAGGTTTCGCTAACGCTCAGTACCAAAGCTTTTCAACAGAAGCAACTGCTCGTGCTTATTTGGGAGCTGAGTTAGGGAAAATCCCATCACAGCAAAATCAGTCAGCTACGAAAGAAACACGCCCCGCCATTTTAGTTTTTACAGATGGTGGTTCTCGAAATCATGGGAATGTCCGAGGTGGTCATGTTAAGCAGTCTGATCCAGCGGCATGGGCCTATTTGATTGATTTTAAGGGGCAACAACATGCAGACACCGATGGCACCTTAGGCGCAACTAATAATCAAATGGAGATTATGGCGTTAATTCAGGCACTGCGCTGGTTAGTTATTAATGATTTGCAGCAGTATCAAATCGGGGTAATTTCCGATTCGCGTTATGTGCTAGGAGCAATTAAGCAAGGTTGGCTAGCTGGTTGGAAACGACGTGGCTGGCAGCGCAGCAATGGAGAATTGAAAAATAAAACGCTATGGCAGCAGTTGGAGCAGGAATTACAGCATTTTCAACACATTCAATTTGGCTGGACTAAGGGTCATGCTACGAATCGAGGAAATGTTTATGTTGATAAGTTGTTGAACCAGACCATGGATCAGTTAACACGGAGGCACTAATGACAAGTGAACGAGCAAAAATGACTGCAGGACAGCCATTCAATCAATTTGATCAAGAACTAATTGCACGCCGAATTTTGGTTCGGAAAGAATTACAAACGATTAATAACACACCAGATAATGAAGCTCGGATGAAATTAGTCAAAACATTAATTGAAGATACGGGATCACGCCTGTTTATTGAAACTGATTTGCAATTTGACTATGGCTTTAACATCCACCTGGGGGATAATTTTTTTGGTAATTATCGGCTAACGTTGCTAGACTCGTGTCCGATTACCCTGGGGAAGAACTGTTATTTGGGACCAAACTGTGGTCTATATACTAACATTCATCCTCTGCAAGCAGCTCCGCGCATTGCTGATGTGGAGCTAGGCGCGCCGATTCGCATTGGAGATAACGCCTGGTTAGGTGGGAATGTTACCATTTTGCCGGGGGTCACCCTTGGCAACAACGTAGTGGTCGGAGCAGGTTCGGTGGTCACGAAATCATTTGGTGACAATGTTGTGATTGCGGGTAATCCTGCGCAGGTTTTGAAAACGATTGATAATTCGGAACTAAATCAATAGTAGGAGGGCATTATTTTTAAACGTTTTAATATTGATAAGTTTGTTTTTATTCCCACACTGGCAATTTTTCTAGTGGTTTCGATAGTTTTAATCAGTGGTGGAAGTCGCTTGCAGACCCTATTAGCAGCTTCCTTAGTATGGATTACTAAGGAGATGGGATGGGCCTACATGATGGTCTATATCGTCAATTTCATATTCTTTCTGTGGTTGATCTTTAGTAAATACGGTGCCATTCGGCTAGGTGATCCACACGATCGACCGGAGTATAGCAACCTACAATGGGGGAGCATGGTATTTGCGACGGCCATCGATGCCAGCATCTTAATGCTAAGTATGGTCGATCCAATCCGATACGTGGCACATCCAGCCTTTGGTATCAAACCGTTTTCAAAAAATGCCTATGATTTTGCCCACATGCTCGGTCAGTTTAATTGGGGACCGATGGCCTGGATGATGTTTGCACCAGCTGCAATTGCGATTGGCTACCTAATGTTTGTGAAGGGAAGCAAGGTGCAACGACTAAGTAAATCGATTGACTTTTTGCAAGGAAGCCAGCGTTGGAAATATCTTTGTCGGCAGTTAGTTGATTTTATGGTTGTTTTTGGGATTATGGGGGGCGTTGGTTCCTCGGTTGGGATGGAAATTCCGATTATTGCGCGCGTCCTCAGCCAGTTAACGGGGATTCCTGATCGATTAGGTTTGAAACTGAGCTTGTTTGCAATTTTGTTTATCATTTTTGCTTGGACAGTTTGGCATGGTCTAAACGGGGGAATTGATAAATTAAGTGATTTACATATCTGGACCGCAATTGTTTTTCTGGCCTTTGTCCTGTTAGTCGGTCCTACCATTTATATTTTGAGCTCTGAAACTAATAGTCTCGGGCTTTTAGCCAGTAAATTCGTCTCTTTAAGCACGAATACTGTGCCGAATGGAACTCCTGATATTGCGAGTTCTGAAACCATCTTTTACTGGGGATGGTGGTTGTCTTATATGCCAGTAATGGGTTTGTTTATTGCTCGAATTTCTAAGGGTAGGACCATTCGACAGGTTTTATTGGGAATGTTGTTATACGGTTCGGTTGGTTGTCTGAGTTTTTATGCAATTTTAGGAGGTTACTCTTTGTGGTTGCAAAAAACCGGGACAATCGATTTGGTTCACATTTTAGCAACCCAGGGACAGGCAGAGGTGATTGCGGCGGTGCTTGGTACTTTGCCATTTAAAATTATTGTCTTTGCTGTATATTGCTTATCATGTTTTATTTTTTTGGCCACCACCATCTCCTCATCGGCTTTTATTGTGTCGTCATTTACGAGTCTGAAACTCGATGACACGCAGGAACCAAGTCAGCTAAATCGCATGACCTGGGTTGTAATTTTTGTTTTATTTGCGGTTGGAATTGTGATGGTTGGTGGCTTTGCTACCATTCAAACTTTCTGTGCGATTGCTGGTTTTCCCCTTATGTTTGTCTGTTTAATGATCCTTGTCTCCATTTACCATCTGGTCAAGACTGATGAGGGAATCGTCTTAAAAGCACAAGGGATGGACGAAATGCGGCTAGAACAGAAGAAACGGAAAATGTTACGGTTGCGATCGCAGCGGATGGTACTAGGTCTGCATCGCCGAGAAAAATAATTTTAGAGCGCACGGAACTACTTTTGCTATTTAATGATAAAATAAATAAAGGAGGTGAAAGACATGGAAAAAATTGAACCGATTGTGTATGACCGTATTTTACTGACGATTGATGCTGATGATCCAGATGCTAACACTAAAGCATTGCGCTATGCAGTGACGCAAGCGAAAGAATTCAATGCAGAACTAGGGGTTTGTTCGGTATTAGAGGGTAGTGATATTAATATCTATGATTCACTGACACCGAAGAAATTAGACGCAAAACGCACCGACTTAAACCAAGTTATTGAAAAATATGTTGAGCAAGCACGATCTTTTGGAATTGACAAAGTGACGGCAATGACCAGTGAGGGTGGCGATATTGATGATGAAATTTTGGATACGATTATTCCAAAATTCAATCCTGACCTACTGGTTTGTGGGGCTGACAAAGATGGTGAACACCATTTTTATAGTATCAGTGTCAAACTTGCTAAGAAAGCAAAGATTTCAGTAATTGTCGTGCGGTAAGGACTTTTGATGAAGCAGACAAGGATTCCATTTTTTGCAAGTGATTCCACCGCCAAGCTCGCCCAGCAGTTATTGGGAAAGAAACTGATTTATCAGACTGTCGCTGGAACCATGAGTGGATGGATTGTAGAAGTAGAGGCTTATTTGGGAATGCTGGATGAGGCAGCGCATGCCTACCAAGGACGTTGTACGCCATCGAATGAACCATTGTATGGACCACCTGGAACGGTGTATATTTATTCGATTCATTTCCAATTGTGCTTGGACATTGCAACTCAAGCGGTTGGAGTTCCGGAAGGAATCCTGATTCGTGCGCTTGAGCCGGATTCTGGTAGGGGGTTAATGGAGCACCACCGTGGTAAAACTGGTTTGGAATTAACTAATGGACCAGGGAAATTAATGAGCGCTTTGGGAATTACTGATAAGCGCATGAATTTTCAGCTATTTGGAGAAGTTCCGTTAAGCTTAGACTTTGTGACTGCACGCCAACCGCAAGCGATCACAGCTGGGCCCCGCATCGGAGTTGGTGCAAAAGGGAGTTGGGCTAAGCAACCATTGCGATACTATGTTACTGGAAATCCTTATGTTTCTAAACTACCCAAGCGATCCATGGATTTAGTAACCCATGGTTGGCAAATTTAAAAGGGGCACCACTGAGATAAAACAGTGACACCCCTTTTTTGTTTAGAAGCATTAAAGCAGGTATTTTGCATCTAACTCCGGATCTTGGGAAGTTAGGATCTTGGGACCGTCATCGGTAATTGCCAGCGTGTGTTCGTATTGAGCTGATAGTGAACCATCGGCAGTAACGTAATAGGTCCAATCGTCTTTTTCATCAAAACGATCTTTAATCTTCCAATCACCAAGGGTTACCATAGGTTCAATGGTGATGGTCATCCCGGCTCGAAGTCGCAATCCATGACCAGCTTCTCCGTAGGCAGGAACTGCTGGCTCTTCGTGAATGGAGGGCTGAATTCCGTGCCCAATCAATTCTCGGACGTCTCCCATGTGGTGCTCGGTTTCGACGTATTCTTCGATGGCAGCTCCAATGTCACCGATTCGATTGCCAACCTGCGCCTGGTCAATTCCTTTGTAGAGCGATGCTTTAGTGACTTCCATCAATTCTCGAGCCTCAGGTGAGATGTTACCAACGGCATAAGTCCAACAAGAATCACTTTCAAAGCCGGCTTTATTGACACACATATCGACTTTGACTATGTCACCGTCTTTTAATTTTAAGCCATGGCGAGGAATTCCGTGGGCGACTTCATCGTTAATTGAGATGCAAGTCCCGAATTTATAGCCATCAAAACCTTTTTCGGAGGGAGTTGCCTGGTGGTCGGCAATGTATTGATTAGCAAAAGTTTCGATTTCCCAAGTATCAAGTCCTGGTTTGATTAGATCGCGTAGCCCCCGATGGACGCCGGCTAAAACGCTTCCTGATTCATTCATTAGTTCAATTTCTCGTGCTGATTTTAAGGTAATCAAATTTTGTCTGCTCCTTAGATTTCCATGAGTTATTCATTGGTTTTACTATAGCATTAATCAAGGTTTTTCGGTTGATTTGGGGGTGTTTGCTTCTTGATGCGATGATAATCGGATGCCACGCTTTTAATGAAGCGGATCCGATGCTGGTTGCTGGCCATGTAATTAACATAGTGATGACCTAAGATAAACAAGCTGGTGACGATGACTAAGAAGAGCGGGATGGTTAAAAAACCTAGTTCCAAGTCTTCTAAGACACCGTAAGTTGATTCTATGGCATTTAAAAATCCAGCGTATGAAACAAAGTACCAAGCAATTGATTTATTGTAAAAACCATAAAAGTTACGAAAATCATCTTTATTTTTAAAAAGTCGATTTAAGCCTTTGATATTTTGTTTTTTTACGTATCTAAAATATAGTGGTGGAAATAGCCAATATAAAAATGGAACTCCCTTTTTCTTACTGTGTGTACTTTGATATTTGGCATAGACGGAGTTAGACTCCATGAGCTCCATTCTTCCTTGGTATAAGGGAAAAACAAAGAGGAGCCAATCAGCGACGAATGCACAACCGGCAACAAAAACTTCCACAATAATCCTCCTTTGAGTATCAGCATCATACTTCAATTAAACAAAAAATAACCCAAAATTGCAATTTTAAATCAATCGTGATTCAGAGTAAATTAGTGGTTTATGATATGATAGTTACGGTTGAATTAATCGTAAGACTAAAAAATTTTAAGTTTTAAAGGTGACGTACTTGAATAAAATATTTAACAAACGAGATATTGTAGTTTTGATCATCGGAATCCTGGCCGTACTAGGTGGTTTTTTTTACATCCAGTTTGGAGTGGGTGGTAGCAAAGAAATGCAAAATGCACGGCAACCTATCATCTTTGTTTCGGATAAAAACCGAGTTTCTGGAGCAGCACAGCACTTAGTCACGACTACTAGTCGGTCTGGTGGGGCCGTAGCCATTCACATTAACGTGCTGGATAATGGAAAGATTGAATACGATGGTAACCAAAATGTGAAGGCAAAACAGCCAATTATTGAAGTTAATTTTAATGATCGTTCTAAGACGACTCAACAGCAGGCACAGAGTCTCAATCAGATTTTACGAAAGCTTAATCATCGTTATGCTTATAAGCAGTATGATGCGATTGGTTTTGGTTCGGGAAGTCTTGCAGTTTATTATAATGCAGTCAAATATAGAACCAGCGGTAATCGGATGATGCTTAATCATTTTGTCTCGATTGCCGGTCCTTATCAGGGAGTTTTGCCATTACAACCCCCTCACGGGGAGCACCGAACTACTAATCAACGGGCAACGCAACCACCACAGCCAGCTCGTCCAGACTGGGCGACCATCACTAACCAGCGTTTCCCAAGCTATCAGGAAATGCAGCATCTATCGAAAAGATTAGATCCTAATACCGAGGTGCTTAACATTTACGGAGTGATTAGTGACCGAGATCGTTCTGACGGACGCGTGAGTGAGGCCTCGGCCAGCTCATTAAAAAAATTAATTAAAAACAAAGATAACTATCAATCTTTACGTTTGACAGGGCCCTACGCCGAACATGCCAGCTTGCTTGATAATCAGGTAGCGGAACGAATTATCAACCGGTTTTTGTTTAATCAATAGCGGCTAGTTCTTGATTCGAGGCTGATAAGTTATTTTGATAATTCCAGAAAAACACCCCCAAATTAATTATTTAATTTGGGGGTGTTTTAGATTCAAATTCACGCACTACAAAAGTTTTCCCAAGATGAGCTGTATCTTGCCAGTCTGAGATCCAATCTCCCTGATGATAATAATCCCTGAACATCTCCGGATGATTGTTGATGAAGGTTAACTGTTTAGAATTTAAACGGTCTCTAGGATCAGCGCTAGAAAAAGTTGTGATTGGGAAATGGTGTTCAGCAGCGAGATAAATCATTAATGATCCACCCAGAGAATAACCGGTTCCATGCTTGATAGTATAATTTTTACCATCTTTTTTTCCTTGAGCTTGTAACTTATCTTGGACACGAGTATAAAAACGATCCGCAGAATTAAATTGACTATTACCATCCTGATAGCTATCATCACCGTAATCAGAAATGATTTTTTTAGTTATGGAATCTTTATCAGCTACATCTCTAGCCTCCTTAATTTTGGAAGCATCAGTAATGAGATCATGATTATCCTGGGCATTAGTTCCAGCAATGGCAATCTGAACATTATTATAATCAACCTTACCGTGGACAATGGGGGCGACGGCTAGCCCCTGAAAACCATTACGCTTGTCATCATATTTACAAACAACTTTATATTTATAACCTTTACTTAAAATAAATGTTTTACCTACGGCTTTTTTACCATGAGCTTTTTCGTCAACTGAATAGGATTTATCGCTAAGATCTTTATACTGATTATCATCTAGTTTTACCATAAAAACTAATTCCCTTCATTAGTGTTGTATGTGACCTTAATATCATCAACTTTTGTCTTTCCCTTTTTAACTGGAATAGTGCTGTAATCTGACATTCTAACGGAACCATCATCGTTTATAGTGTAGGAAATATTATGCTCATGATCAGTATAGCCATTGACGTCCATTGGAAATTCAACTGTTCCCATCGGCAAGATAAAATACTTATCAAATTTAATCGTTTTAACCCCTGCATACTGACTAGCAAAATCTTTAACAATTGCTTTTTGTGTTTTTTTAACCAAGGCAACTCTTTGCTGTTCTGCTTTTTGCACTTTGTCATAGTGTTTTTTTAAATTGATG
>NZ_ALXG01000022.1:0-25107 GCF_000512295.1 Fructilactobacillus florum 8D | reverse complement strand
AATCCTTCAAGCTTGAAGGATTTTTTAATGCTTAAATCGAGGTAAAATAATGGCTAAACCCACTGTAGCAATTGTCGGTAAACCAAATGTTGGTAAATCAACCATTTTTAATCGGATTGCAGGAGCAAGAATTTCAATTGTGGAAGATACTCCTGGAGTAACTCGTGATCGGATTTATGCTCCGGCAGAGTGGCTGGGGGTAAATTTTAATCTAATTGATACTGGCGGGATTGAGCTGTCCGATGCGCCCTTTATGAAACAAATTACCGCTCAGGCAGAAATTGCAATTGATGAAGCAGATGTTATCATCTTGATAGTTGATGGCAAGCAGGGCGTCACTGATGCCGATGAACAGGTTGCCCATCTGTTATATCGATCAGACACCCCCGTAGTTGTGGCGGTTAATAAAATTGATAATTTTGAAAGCCGTACCAATGCCTATGATTTTTACGCGCTTGGATTGGGCGATCCGTACCCAATTTCTGGAGCACATGGTTTAGGGCTGGGAGATTTATTAGATGCGGTTATCCGTAATTTTCCAGAGGTTCCCGATGACGCACCGGATAATAGTCTACGATTTAGTTTAATTGGAAGACCCAATGTTGGAAAATCATCATTAGTAAATGCGATGCTGGGCGATCAGCGTGTGATTGTATCACAAGTTGCCGGAACCACCCGCGATGCTATTGATACCAAATTTGTGGCGGATCAGCAATTATTCACAATTGTTGACACCGCTGGAATTCGGAAACGCGGTAAGGTTTACGAGAAAACTGAAAAGTATAGTGTCATGCGCGCCATGAAAGCCATTGAAGATAGTAGCGTTGTTTTAGTTGTTTTAAATGCTGAAGAAGGAATTCGAGAACAAGATAAGCGCGTAGCTGGCTATGCACATGATGCTGGTAAGGGAATCATTATTGTTGTCAATAAATGGGATACAGTCAAAAAAGATAATCATACCCAGCAACAATTTGAAGCGCTAATTCGATCTGAATTTCAATATTTAGCCTATGCGCCAATCATCTTCGTTTCCGCAAAGACTAAGCAGCGTTTAGGTCAACTTCCTAGTTTGATTAAACAAATCAATAATAACCATACTAAGCGGATTCAGTCCTCCCATTTAAATGAGATTATTATGGATGCGATTGGTATGACGCCTACGCCCACGATCAAAACCCGAAAATTACGGATTTATTATGTAACTCAGGTGGCAACAGCCCCACCAACGATCGTTTTATTTGTAAATGAACCTGAATTATTACATTTTTCATATCGTCGTTATTTGGAAAATCAGATTCGTAAACAAATTGACTTTACAGGAACTCCATTGCGTTTAATTGCACGAAAAAGAAAATGATTTTTTGGTTAAAATGAAATTAATAATAAAAAAATGAAAAAATCTGACAAAGATTACCGGCAAACGTTGCAAACTCGGTTTTCGTGTGCTATCTTTAGTCTATGAGATAGCCATTTTGTTATCTCGTTCTAGTTCCGGTACATATCTATCAGGAGCTTATAGTCGATGTTTTTGTCAGACATCTTTCAGGAGGTGAAACACTCATGGCCAACAAAGCAGAATTAGTAGATGATGTTGCGAAAGCAGCAGGATTAACTAAAAAGGATGCCACCGCTGCAATGGATGCAGTTTTTGATGCCATCCAAGATCAGCTTGCTAAGGGTGAACGTGTTCAATTGATCGGTTTTGGTAGTTTTGAAGTCCGCGAACGTGCTGCTCGCAAGGGACGCAACCCACAAACTGGTAAGGAAATTGAAATTCCTGCAAGTAAAGTACCTGCCTTCAAAGCTGGAAAAGCTTTAAAGGATGCTGTCAAATAATTCTTTATTTGATTAATAGTCGGTTCGCAGTTGCGAGCTGGCTTTTTTGTTACTTAAAGACGGGAGATAATTATGAGTTTTTCAGAACAGGCGCTCACAGCGCTCCATAACCAAGAATTGCAAACTTATCAACAAGCACTCAGGCAGGCCTTGGAGCATGATGATGATGAGTTGCTGAACTCTTTGGCTGAAGAATTATACGCCTTAGGTTTTAATGATGATGCCATTAAAATTTATCAACAATTATTACAAAAGTATCCAAGTGAAGATGAACTCCGGACGAATTTGGCTGATTTAATGATCGCTCAGGACGAAGAAGATCAAGCACTCAATTATCTAAACGAAATTAAACCGTCGTCAGATTACTATGTAAATGCGCTACTAGTTGCTGCGGATTTATATCAAACCCAAGGATTTCCAGAAGTTAGTGAGCAAAAATTGTTGCAGGCTAAAGCACTTGCTCCGCACGAACCAGTGATTACGTTTGCTCTTGCTGAATTATATTATGCGACACAGCAACCCGAAAAGGCACAACCGCTCTATTTACAACTACTTAAAAGTGGACATTTAGAGATTTCAAATGTTAATTTAGTGGAGCGTTTGGGGGTGACCTACGCTCAATTGGGTCATTTTGAGCAAGCTTTAGGATATTTGGAGCAAATTGAAGCTGGACAGCAAACCCCAACGGTTAAATTTGAATTAGGCGTTACCTATTTACAACTAGGGCAGTTAAAGGCTGCTATTGAACAGTTACAGCAGTTACAAACAACTGATCCTCAGTTTGCCTCACTCTATCTTCCTTTAGGAGAAGCACTTGCTGCTGATCAGCAACCAACCGCCGCGTTGCACACGCTACAAGAAGGGCTACGGGTTGATGAATATAACGATGATTTATATCTAAAGCTTGCCGAGCTTGCTGAGCAATTACAGCAGCCAGAGTTAGCAAAACAAACTTTGAGGCAGGGATATCAGATAAATCCCGAAAACCAAGCTCTGATTAATCAGCTATCGGCATTTGAGCTCAAACAAGGGAACTATCGGCAGGTTCTGGAGCTGGTTTACTCGGAGCAAGGAAAAGTTGATGTAACACCTCAACTAGCTTGGGACGCCGCAACGGCTGCAACCAAATTAGAATTGTGGGAGCAGGCGGAATCATTTTATCAACAAGCTGCAACCGGCTTACTTAATAATCCTGATTTTTTAAAGCAGGCGACTTTATTTTATCGAGAAATGGGTAAGCAAACCCAAGCAATTAAATTTTTAAACCGGTACCTAGCAATAGTTCCCGACGATCCAGAGATGGAAGAGTTATTAATTGATTTAAATGAAACCTTATAAAACAGGATTAGCTACGGGAAAAGGCTAATCCTGTTTTATTTTCTTGTTATAATAGGTTTATTGAGGTTGGAGGGGAGAAATTAATTTTGCAGATTAAAGAGTTACCGCCAGAATTTCTTGATGCTAAGCAAGTTTTACAAAAAATTGAACAACATGGTTATCAGGCATATTTTGTTGGGGGATGTGTTCGAGATACGCTCTTGCATAAAGAATTGCACGATGTCGATTTGGCCACCTCGGCTTATCCTGCAGAAATCAAACAAATTTTTCCAATCACGATTGATACGGGGATTGAACATGGAACCATTACGGTACGATATGACCGGAAAAGCTTTGAAATCACTACTTTTCGTACGGAGAGTGGTTACCAAGACTATCGTCGACCAGATCAAGTGACGTTTGTTCGTTCTTTAAAAGAAGATTTACAGCGCCGTGATTTTACTATTAATGCCCTTGCAATGACAGCGACCGGAGATGTCATTGACCTATTTTCTGGATTGCGAGATCTAGACCAGCGGCTGATTAAAGCAGTTGGTGATCCCGAACAACGGTTTCAAGAAGATGCACTTCGTTTGATGCGGGCTGTCCGGTTTGGCAGTCAGCTTGATTTTTGCATTGAAAAGCAGACCTTGGTAGCAATGTATCACAAGGCTGCCTTGTTAGAGAAGATTTCAATTGAACGAATTAATGCAGAATTTAGTAAAATGATGCTTGGCCAAACGCCCATGCATGGTTTAGAACAAATGATTAAAACCAAAATTTTACAGCACATCCCGGTGTTATCGGCGTATGAGCCTCAACTGCAACAATTAATTAGTCATGTTCCAGCTGTTCGTTTGAAAACAAATGTAGAAGTTTGGACATTGCTTGCGGTTGCGCTACGGCTCAATTCAACCAAGCTTAAACATTTGCTACGAACCTGGAAAAATTCTAATCAATTGTTAAA
Source organism: Fructilactobacillus florum 8D (assembly GCF_000512295.1). Taxonomy (NCBI): domain Bacteria; kingdom Bacillati; phylum Bacillota; class Bacilli; order Lactobacillales; family Lactobacillaceae; genus Fructilactobacillus; species Fructilactobacillus florum. Next base: position 20,987 of record NZ_ALXG01000022.1, on the reverse strand, counting down.
TGAAACTGTTATTGCGACGCAGGCTGCTCAGACTATGTGTCAAAGAGAGCTCACGGCTTGGGAGCTTTATCAAACTGGTTGGGTTCTACTTCAACAAAGTGCCCACGTGGCTTTACTTTATCGATCAACAATTTCTTTAGCTCGTTTGCAAAAGCAATATCAGAAGTTGCCAATCAAAAAACGGGGCGAATTGCATATTAATGGAAAAAGCCTACTGAAAGCAGGCTTTACTCCGGGACCGCACCTCGGCCAAGTATTGGAACAATTAGAAAAATCCGTGGTTGCAGGAGAACTACCTAATGATACGGTAGCCTTACTTAAGGTTGCTCAGAAATTAAACCCTAAAGAAGATTGAGGATATTTATGGCTGAAACATTAAAAGCAGTTGCTTTAACAAAAACATACGGTGAAAAGACCCTCTTTTCTAACATTGATTTTATCATTAATGAACATGACCGAATTGGATTGATTGGTCCAAATGGAAGTGGAAAAACATCATTATTGAATTCAATTGCGGGATTAGATGAAACTGTCACTGGAACAATTAAAACTCCCAAAAATTATCGGATTGGTTATTTGAAACAACAACCGGTGCTGGGAATGGATTTAACGGTATTGGATGCAGTGTTAGCCGGCAAACAATCCATTTTTCAGATAATTCGTTGCTATGAGCAGACGCTCACGGCTTATAGTGAAAACCCAGGGGTGCCTGAACTAGAACAACAGTATCTAAAAGCTGAAGCACACATGAACGAGTCAGATGCTTGGAATGCTGAAAGTCGGATTAAAACAATTTTAAATCAATTAAAGATCACAGATTTGAATCAAAGAGTTGAAACAATGTCAGGAGGACAACAAAAAAGATTGGGTTTAGCCCAGGTTTTAATTCAAGCCCCCGATTTGTTATTACTAGATGAGCCAACCAATCATCTTGATTTTGATTCAATTGCCTGGTTAGAACAGTTTTTAGCCGGATACCACGGCGCTTTGGTGGTAATAACCCACGATCGTTATTTTTTAGATCGGATTTCCAATCAAATCTGGTCATTGGCTCGGGGTCAGCTACAACGTTCTTCTGGTAATTATCAAGATTATGTTGCTCAGCGGGCCAAGTTATTAAACGATCAGACAGCGGCTGCTCACAAACGGCGTCGGCTTTATCAGCAAGAACTTGCTTGGATGAAGGCGGGAGCAAAAGCTCGGTCAACTAAACAAAATGCTAGAATTGAACGATTTAATGATCTAAAACAGCAAGTCCAAAATGAACCAACAGCCACCCAGGAACTCAATATTGAACTTGGACAAGCTAGACTGGGAAAGCAGGTATTAGAATTTAAAGACGTCGATTTGACCATTGCTGGGCATCCGGTTTTGCATGACTTCAATTATTTAATTAAAAATGGTGATCGAATCGGAATCAGTGGTCAAAACGGTGCCGGGAAAACTACTTTTCTCAAGGCAATTATGCAGCAATTACCCCTACAGCATGGCCAAATTATAGTGGGGGAAACAGTTAAATTTGGTTATTATTCCCAACAGATGGAGCCGTTTCCACAAGATCAGCGAGTAATTACTTATTTGACGAAAATTGCCCAACAAGTTCCTAATAATGAGGGTGAACAAATTAGTGTAACTAATTTGTTAGAGGAATTTTTGTTTCCAAAAGAGATGCATGGAACAATGATTCGCAAGCTGTCAGGGGGCGAACAACGTCGTTTATATCTGCTTAAAATCCTAATGGAGCAGCCCAATGTCTTGCTATTAGATGAACCAACCAATAACCTTGATATTGAAACGTTAACGGTACTTGAAAATTATCTGGCTAACTTTTCCGGAACGGTCTTAATTGTTTCTCATGATCGCTACTTTCTCGATAAAACTGCCGATCAGTTGTTATTGTTTAATGGTGATGGGCAATTAACGCAATTTACTGGCCGGTTTAGTGATTACTTGCAGCAAACCGCGGTTGTAAAAGATGCACCAACTAACAAAAAAAATAAGCCGATTAGTTCGAAACAAGTAACCAAAAAAACAAAATTAACCTACGGCGAGCAATTAGAATGGAATAAAATCGAAAATAAGATTGAAGAAAACGACCAGCAAGTGCAGCAGTTACAGCAAGCGATGGTAACTGCAAGCAACGATTATCAAAAACTGGCAAAATTACAACAACAGTTGGCTGATACCCAACAGCAAGGTCAACAGCTGATGGACCGATGGGAATATTTAAGTCAATTTATTAGTGATTAAGGAGTAGCGATGTTAGAAGAAGAGTATTTAAATTTAGCTAAATTTGTTTTAGAGCATGGGCAGCGGAAGGATGATCGGACTAATACCGGAACTTTGAGTTATTTCGGCTATCAAATGCGTTTTGACTTGACAACTGGGTTCCCGTTATTGACCACTAAAAGCGTCCCGTTTCGTCTAATTAAGAGTGAATTGTTATGGTTTTTACACGGTGATACTAATATTAAATACCTACTACAACACAATAATCACATTTGGGATGAGTGGGCTTTTAAAAAATGGGTCACCTCAAATGAATATCATGGACCTAATATGGATGACTTTGGTCACCGAGCTGCAAAAGATGTTGAATTTAATCGAATTTATCAAACCGAAAAAGCCCGCTTTTGTGACCGTATTCTAAATGATCCTGAATTTGCTACTAAGTATGGTGACCTTGGCTTGGTTTATGGTAGCCAATGGCGAAATTGGAAGACATCGACTGGAAAAACTATCGATCAGTTAAAAAATGTAATTGAAACAATTAAACATCATCCTGACTCACGTCGAATGATTGTCTCAGCCTGGAATCCGGAAGATGTCGACCAAATGGCCTTACCACCTTGTCATACTCTGTTCCAGTTTTATGTTAATGACGGTAAACTTAGTTGTCAGCTATATCAACGCAGCGCTGACATTTTCTTAGGCGTTCCTTTTAACATTGCCAGTTATGCACTTTTAACCAATTTAATTGCTAAGGAATGTAATTTACAGGCAGGAGATTTTGTTCACACACTTGGCGATGCCCACCTATATCTCAATCATTTAGATCAAATCAAAGAGCAGCTAACAAGAAAACCGCATCCAGCACCACAACTATGGTTAAATCCAGAAAAAAGCAGTATCTTTAGTTATGATATTGATGATATTAAAATTGAAAATTATCACCATGATAAACCGATTCATGGCACTGTCGCAGTATAAGGGGGGACTTCCATGTTAGCTTTTATTTGGGCAGAAGCGCACAATCATGTTATTGGAAGCAAGGGGGAGCTTCCTTGGCATCTTCCGGATGATCTCCAGTTTTTTAAACGACAAACGAGCCAGCATCAAATTCTAGCTGGAGCACGAACTTATGCTAGTTTTAAACGACCACTTCCTAACCGGAAAAATCTGGTATTAACTCACCGGAACGCCACTGAGTTTCCAGCAGAAGTTTTGGTTTTCTCGACCTTGTCGGAATTCTTGCAATATGCAAATGAATTCAAAAATGACTTGATTTTTGTTGTGGGTGGTTCCATTATTTTCAAACAGCTTTTACCTTATACGCAGTTTTTGTATCGTACAACAATTGACGCAACGGTCCCAGGCGATACCTATATGATTCCCATTAATTATGATGATTTTGTTAGACAGGAAGTTATCGCCGGCGCTCACAATGAGCAATTTCCTCATCAATTTGAAATCTTTGCCAGAAAAACTGTAGCGAAAGGATCTCCTGATGCAAACAAGTTTTTATGATTATTTAATGACGCGCAGAAATCCTCTTGATCATGGAGCGGTAGCTGAATTTGCAAATAATGCCTTCTTTGATCAATCATTTCCTAAACACACTAATGACTTTGCGACACTTTCACAATATTTAGAAGAAAATGCTGGTTATTTGCCAACCATGACTATTTTTGATGCTGCTTGGCAACAATATTTGGCAGCAATGAACTAAAGAAGGAGCATTCAATTGCAAACGAACATCCAATGGTTGAACCAAGGCTGATTGTCAATGCGACTCACGGTGGTAGGGGATCTCTGATAATTCTGAATGTAAATTAGCAACTAAAAAGCCCGTCATTGCGGGCTTTTTAGTTGCTTTGGAACATTCGCATCAGGTTATCATTAATGTTGGTCTTTAAATTTAAATCCACTTATTTTGAGCAATGCTTGGCAAAAAACCTCAACTTTTGCCCACGTTTTTCTGACTGGGATTGTGAATTAGACCCAGGTACATGCAAATAGTTACCGCGGACATTTACCAACGTTGGGCTCTCGACAAAGTGACCATTACCTTGATCAAAACACTTAAAAAAATAGTTTTCCAATGTACCCGCCAGCAAAGCCACCAATAAGTAGGTTCACTATCCAAAAGAAGAACTTTCCCCAGACAGACTCAAAGGTAAAGAAGTCATCTAGCATCATGCGCTCAACTTCTTCGTACCTTTCGACAATATCTTCTGGCTTAATCTTCATCAATTCAGCCGCTTTATGTACCGCAAAGAGTTCGGTTTGACCGCTAGATGGCGACTTTACGGCAATGTCAGTAATCCGCGGCGTTGCACCAGTGGTATCGAAAAAACTTTCGCAGGAATAATGAATAATCAGATACCTGTCCTTGTGTTTTTCGAAATCATGAAATATTTTACCTGCTTCGCGGTGATCTAGGAATCTTGACATGCGGTCCTCGTTTTCGTTTGTTGAATGAAAATGTCGTCTGCTAATGGTGGTAAAAACACGCTGCTTATGCAGAGGCAGCCTATGCCTTCTTAACCTTATCAGCAGTTAGTAGCCGATCGATAACGTCTTGCATCGTGTGTCGGTCGAGTTCCATTAATGCAGCTGTTTCCGCTTCATGATAAATTCCAGTGAGGACATCTTGAATGTTAGCTCCAACGATGCAAAGTGGATTGGTTTCCTTATCAAGTGCGAAAAGTGGTGTGTGTCCTTCCGTCAGTAGGTACACGTCTAACAACGTAATTTCATCGGGTGATTTTGCGAAGATTGGGTTATGTGTTTCGGCGTCGGTCTTCACGATGCCAGCTTCTTTTAATGTTCCAATCAGACGCCGAATGACAACTGGTGAAGTGTTAATGCTGGCTGCAATCACTGCACTGGTAATATGAATGTCCTGGTAGACCGAAATGAATGCCAACAGGTGGATGGTGTCGCTGAACTTAGTTGAAACTCGCATGTGAATACCTCCGTAACTTTTTCGGTTACAAAGATTCTAGCATATTTTCTGAAATTTGGGGGTAATTATAGAAAAACCTAGCCCTGACTGAGAAGCTGCCATTATAATGAGTCTATTTCAAAACAAAAGAGGTAACCATGGTGATCCAATTTCAGCAAGTTTTCAAAAAATATCAAGGGGCAGCTGCATTGACCGATATCAGTTTTACAATCGCAAGTCATGAGCTGTTCGTGCTGGTGGGACCTAGCGGAAGTGGCAAAACGACATTATTAAAAATGATCAACAGATTAAATACGCCGACAAGCGGACAGATATTGATTGATGATCTTGATGTCATGGCGGTGCCCGACGTTCGAGAATTTCGCCGCGGGATCGGCTATGTTTTGCAAGCTGGGGCACTTTTTCCAAACATGACGGTAGCAGAGAATGCCTCGATCCAACTGGCAGCACAAAACGTCGCACAGGGGAAGCGCGATGCGCGTGTTCGTGAGCTGTTGAATGCCGTCGGTTTAGCATCTGACAAGTTCATGAATAGGATGCCTAATGAGCTGTCTGGTGGTGAGGCGCAGCGCGTGGGTATCGTTCGTGCGTTAGCAGCTGAACCGAACATCGTTTTGATGGACGAGCCATTTAGCGCACTTGATCCATTGTCGCGTCGTCAACTGCAAGATTTAGTCGTGAAGTTACACCAGCAATTTAACACCACAATCATTTTTGTTACACATGACATGGATGAGGCATTGAGGTTGGCCGACCGTCTGGCGGTAATCAACGACGGCAAGCTGCAACAAGTTGGAACGCCGGATGAGATTCTTGCAACGCCTGCAAATCAATTCGTTGCTGAATTTTTCGCTAACGCGGGCAGTCAATCACAATACGTTAAATCAGTGTTAGCTGCGGGATTCGGACATCCGGTGACTGGTTCAGCGCTAGTATCACTTCCAGAAACAGCGATGCTTTCTGACTGGGCAGCACTGTTGCAGCAATCACCAACTGCAATGGTTGGTATTGGTGATGTGCAGCTTGCCCCAGCAGACTTGATTGCGTATCTAGCTCAAGCTCGGGAGGTGCAATGAGATGCAGGACTTAACTAACTATTTGAGCAAAAATGGTAGTGAAATTCTCAATGCTTTATGGCAACATATCGCAATTTCAGTTGTTGCTACCGTGATAACTGTATTGATTGCACTCCCATTGGCGATTGTGCTGATCGATCACCGGCGTGCTGGTGAGGCTGTGCTACAAGTCGCAAGTGTGATTCAAACGATTCCGAGTCTTGCAATCTTAGGATTGCTTATTCCGTTGGTTGGCATCGGGACGATTCCAGCCATTATCGCGCTTGTCCTATATGCAATCATGCCAGTATTTTCCAATGCGTATGCAGGATTGACTAACATTGATCCCTTACTGGTCGAAGCAGCAGATGCGTTTGGCGTATCAAGACGATACAAGCTATTGAGGATTCAGTTACCACTTGCAATGCCAATGATTCTGACTGGTCTGCGCATTGCTGTGGTGATGGTGATTGGGACGGCAACGTTGGCCGCTTTGATCGGAGGTGGTGGTCTTGGTACTTACATTTTGCTTGGTATTCAGACGAACAATAATAGTGCCCTATTCGTTGGGGCCATTCTAGCAGCGGTATTGGCTCTGGCCGCCAGTGCCTTAATCAAATTTTTGGCTCAAACGAATTTGAAACACGTCTTAGTTGGCTTAATTGTGGTTTTGGCTGTGGGTTTAGGGTTTTCAGGTGTTCGCGCTTGGCAGAACTCTCAACACCAGACTGTCACGATTGCTGGGAAGATGGGCGGAGAGCCGGAAATTTTGATCAATATGTATAAGGAATTGATCGAGGAAGACAACTCAAAAGTTACTGTTGAGTTGAAACCAAATTTTGGAGGTACGAGTTTTCTCTTCAATGGGCTGCGTAGCGGTAAAATTGATATTTACCCAGAGTTCACCGGTACAGTCTTACAGTCGCTTGTCAAGACGAACCAAAGTGTGCCACATCAGCCGCAACGAGCATACGCCCTAGCGAAGAAGCTACTCGCAAAGCAGTACGATATGGCGATGCTACCACCGATGCAATATCAAAATGGTTATATGATGACGGTGCGCGCCTCGGATGCCAAGAAGTATAACTTGAAGTCAGTGGCAGATTTGAAGAAGGTTCCAAAGTTTAGGGCTGCATTTGATCCAGACTTTTATCAGCAGTCTGATGGTTATCCGGGCCTTAAAGACGCTTATGGTCTAACGTTTAATTCGGTGCGGACGATGGAACCGGCTTTACGCTACGAAGCTCTGGCTAAAAGCAAAATTGATGTCACGGATGGCTACACGACAGATCCACAAATTAAGCAATATCACCTCGTGGTATTAAAGGACACGCAGCAATTTTTCCCACCGTATCAAGGCGCCCCGCTGATGAATACAAAGTTCGCGAAAGCAAATCCAGAGATTGTGAAGAGTCTAAAACGATTGGCGGGTAAGGTGACAACCAGTGAGATGCAAGAAATGAATTATCAAGTAACTGTTAAGCATCGTAAAGCGGCGACAGTTGCACATCAATATTTAGTAGCGCATGATTTAATTAAGAAATAATCGGAGGAATACAGATGAAAGCAGTGATTGTAAGGCACCCAGGTGGGCCAGAAGTGTTGGAATATACAGAGGTGCCAACACCAGCAGTGAAACCAGGCTGGACGCGAGTTAAAGTACGTGGATTTGGTATTAATCATTCGGAGATTTTTACCCGCGAAGGCAAGTCGCCTTCAGTACAGTTTCCGCGGATACTTGGTATTGAAGCTGTCGGTACGGTCGATGCAACTAGCGCACCAGAACGATTCACGTCGGGGCAAAAGGTGGTGTCATTGATGGGCGAAATGGGCCGCGCGTATGATGGGAGCTATGCCGAATATGTACTGCTGCCCAACAAGCAAGTGTATCCGATTGCAACAGATTTGGATTGGGCGCGTTTGGCAGCAGTTCCCGAAACTTTCTACACCGCCTTTGGAATTTATCAGAGTCTGCAATTGCAATCTGGTGATCGAGTACTAATCCGTGTTGCGACTAGCGGAGTTGGCATTGCAATCTTGAAGCTGATGAAAGCATCCGGGTTAGACTTGACGGTCACCGGTACCACCCGTTCTGATCGCAAAGACGCCGCGCTTAGAGCAATGGGCATTGACGCAATCGTGCATACACCAGACGTCACGTGTCTACCCGATGACGCAGGTGAGTTCGATAAAATCGTTGATTTAATTGGGCCGGCTGCCGTACGTGATTCGCTGACACACACTGCCGAGTGGGGTGTGGTCAGCTCGACAGGACAGCTTGGCGGCGTATGGACACTAGAGGGGTTCGATCCAATTATAGATATTCCGAATAACCGCTATTTGACCGGCTTTTACTCCGGTGATGTTGATGCACAACGCGTACAGAAGTTATTCGATTTCATTGCAAAGCATCACGTAGACGTTACTCCAGAGAAAGTCTTCACCTTAGACCAAACCCGTGAGGCTCACGAGTACCTTGCAACTGCCACCGATCTAGGAAAAGTAGTCGTGTTACCATAACGAAGGAAGTACCGAACATGCAGTACAAGCAACTTGGGCAAACCATATACTTACGTGTAGATAAGGGCGAAGAGATTCTCACTCAGATTCTCAAAGTGTGTGCGGATGCGGATATTAAGTCTGCTACCTTTAGTGGCATCGGTGCCTGCCAAGCGGCGGTGCTATCCACGTATCTACCGAATAGGAATGACTTCACTGATCACCACTTAAGCGGAATGCTTGAGCTGGTGTCGTTGAGCGGAAATGTCACATTCGACGGTGAGGCCCTATATCAGCACGCGCACGCTACGTTTTCTGAACTTGGGCGAGATGGTGAGCCACATGTAGTAGCGGGACACTTAACCAGCGCAACTGTGATGTACACCGGAGAAATCACGATTCAGCCGATGGCAGGTGTAATTCCGCGGAAGTTCGACGATAACGTCGGAATCACAGTGTGGGACTTAGATTAGTGCATTCAAAAATGAGACCTACCACGGGGAGCGTTGTAGATCTCATTTTTTTGTGTTGTTTCATGTTTTGAAGTATTACCATAGCTAGTCACTCTGGACATCGAACTTCTTGATTTCTTGGAGTTGCTTATAGGCGTTATCTATTTCTTTGATTGTTAATTCCGAATAGCGCGAATCCGAACGAATCGCGTGGTCATTCTGATCAGTCTTAGGTACGCCATCCTCATCAGTGGGAGTATATGGCTGAAAATAACTGAAGATTTAATGTAGTTGTTCTTCGAGATGCTCAAGCTGGTAAGGCGAATAGTCGTCCATCTCCCAAGCCAACTTGTGTATCTGCTCGAGTTTTGGTCGATATTCTTCTAACCGATCAAGGGTTGCGTCAATTCTGTCAAGAATAGCGGTTGTACTATGGATTTGTTGCTCATCGGGCGAACCAAACAGGTCAACCGGTGCGACGTTAAAGAATCATGCAATTAGATCAAGCGAATAGAAGCTGGAATTACGTTTGTTTTGTTCAATCTTTGAGATCTTGTCCCTAGAAAGCTGGACAACTTTAGCAAGCTCCTCTTGCGTGACGCCGTATTGCTCACGCAGTCGTTTCATATTGCGGCCGACATTTTCAATGATTGTGCTCGCCTCCACAATCATCATATTATGCGGCTGACTTGCATGCAAGATTTCAATCCTACCCATCTCAATATTGTCGGTCTGATTCACTAATTTACAGTCGGCAAAACCCTTGCTACTATTGGGATACAGGTAGACGCGACCTGTTATTTTAGGAAAGGACAAAGCGCAATCTCGCCGCCACGTGCGGCGTAGCCGGCCGCCCATACCCACGTGTACTAACAGGTGGTCGTAAATGACACCTATCTACCTGATTTCCCGGTAGAAACATTGGTACAGCACCGAAGTTACCGACTGGACAATTCAGGTTGATGTCCCGTTGCAACAAGATTAGGAGGTAAACAATTGGGTTACTGGAGTGATTCAGTGCGAAGGCGCCGCAAAGAATTGAATCTAACACAGGTACAGCTATGTCACCGGCTTGGCATTACACAACTTCACCTTAGTCGCATCTAAAATGGGGAAGCATGTAGTAGCGGCCTACAAATGTACATTGATAAGACGCTCAATAATTGGTCAGATGAGCCGGAATTGCAACTGCTGATTGACTATGTGCGGATTCGGTTTCCAACACAAGATATGGACAAAATCTTCAGTGATCTGTTACGTTTGCAAACGTATTGTATTCTGTCAGAAGATCGCACGGCGTTTGGTTATCAGTTCACCCGCTCACTAGGCCAGATCAAAGTCTACGGCTCTGATCCGGGCCACAAGGAATTAGGCACGTTACTAGAATTGCGTGCGCAAGGTTGACGCCAAATGGAAAGTGTTCTGTTAGGTCGGTCACGATCGCCAGTCGCTACGTTTGATCACTGCCTCAGAACCGCTCGATCTCAACCGAACACGGGCGTGGATTGATAAGCAAGTGGTACCGATGGAGCGAGTGCTCCACGAGATTGACGCGTACTGGGGTAACCAGAAAAAGATGCAATCGATTCGCGGGGCAATCTTGACAGACAAACATAGACAAATCATTGAGCAGTACACGGTTGGAGCAGAGCAACTTGAAAATGGTTTGTTTGAACAAATGACACCTGAAAGTGAGCAATCAAAAAAGGATGACCACGCCAACCAAAGCAAGTAGTCACCCTTCACAGATAAGATATGGATCCTATCTGTGCTGATTATTTCACACAGCTGCTAGACACAACAAGTGAGGTAAGTGAGGTAATTAATGAAAATCAAATACATTCCAGTATCGGACAGTGACACTGAATGGGGCAACAAGGATGCCATTTTGAGCCGATACGATGGTTTGAACAAATATACGCTCAATCGTTGGCTATGTGAGATGCGTGATAACAAGCTGTGGCGTGGTGTTGTCTTGAACCCAACGCACAAGCTCGTTTTTATCAATTTTGAGGTATTCGACGACTTTTTGTACTGGAAGACGCATGGCTATTCAAAATTGCGCAGAAAATAACGGGTTTGGATGTTAAAATAGAATCTGCTAATAGAGATTCAGTTTTGCCCTTTTCCTTACTCGGAAAGGATAAAACATGTATTTTGAAGAAAGAAAACGCAAGAACGGTAAGTCAACTTATTACGCGGTCGATCGCTATGTTGATCCATTGACTGGCAAAGCAAAACAGGAAGTCGTCAAATTCTATACGAACACGGAGCGCGCCAGTAACAGGCTAAACGCGACTTAGCTGCAAAGATTGAGGAGATGATTGCAGAGAAACAAAGTGCTTTCAACGGCGCCGCGATGGTAACATTCGGTGAGCTGAAAGCAAATTGGTTGGAAACTTGGCAGACTACGGTCAAGCCGCCAACTGTCACGCGTGAGAAAATGGTGTTGAAACGCATAGAGGAGCTAATGGCGGATGACGTGCTTCTTGAAGTGATTACACCACTGCTAATTCAGAACCTGTTGAACGACTACAAGAAGAAGTATCATTCAACTCATTCGACGATGCAGCATATCAAGTGCTCGCTCAACAAGATCTTCGACTATGGCGTTCTGCACAACGCTTGTGATCAAACTCTCCGCCAGTTCAAAGGAGAAGCTCGAGAAGCGTCTGCGCCGAGAAGCCAAGTTTCTTGACGAGCATGAGGTTCATGCCTTGTTGACAGAACTGCGCAAGCGGCAACACAAGACCTAATACGATCTGGCGTTGTTTATGACTGGGACAGGTTGTCGTATCGGTGAAGCTGCTGCATTAACGGAAGCGGATATTGATTTTGAGAACCGGATGGTGACAGTCGACAAGTCCTTGCAGTATCACGACCTGCGCATTGATGAGTATTACGAGAACACCATTAAGACCGAAGCTGGTGAACGGGTGGAAGAGCTGCCAGGTTTTGCCATTGATGCGTTAAAGCGCGTCATTATCCGCAACAAGGTATTTGACGAACACATGGCCGACTTTCCCGGTGGACGCCTTTCATGCTTCTAAGTCGCTGTTTAGGACGGAGTATGGCTCACCGATCACCTCACACAGCTTCCGTGAGATTCTGACGCAAATCAATAAGTCGCTGACGAATCATTGCCTAGAATGGTATGGTTTTGAATGGACGAAGAATGAGATTCCTCACGGCTTCCGCCACATTCACATTTCGGTGCTGCGCGATGACCCGTCGATTTCACTAAAAGAAGTTCAAAAGCGGGTCGGGCATGTTCGGGCCGAAACCACGGATGGCTACATCCACACCCTTGATGAAAATCAGGGTAAATCGGTCAAAGCCATCACGCAGTTCATTGAAAAAATCGGGTGAAGTTGAACGGTAGCGTTTGGCAAGTTAGCCACGCTGCCCACGTTTATGAAAAAATGACAACCCAAGGGTCTCACACCTTTGGTAATAAAGGAGTTACAAAACATGGCTACTATTATTAACTGGTTTCCTGGACACATGGCAAAGGCCATTCGTCAATTTGAAGAAAATATTAAAGTAGTTGATGTGGTCTTTGAAATCTTAGACGCGCGAATTCCAATCAGTTCGATTAATCCAGAAATAACACGAATTAGTAGAAATAAGCCCCGTCTCCTAATCTTGACTAAAGCAGATCTAGCCGATCCTCAGCTAACTAAACAATGGCTATTATGGTTTCAAAAACAGGGGCAAGCGGCAATCACCATTGATGCTAAAACTCCTGGGGTACAAAAAAAAGTTGAGCAAGCAGCGAAACGCTTACTTGCTAACAAACTATCGCAACAACAAGCAAAGGGATTTAGTCCCCAAAAAATCAAAGCCATCTGTGTGGGTGTGCCTAACGTTGGGAAGTCAACGTTACTAAATCAACTAATTAATCGGCGATCGGCTCCAGTTGGAAATCGACCAGGGGTTACTAAAGGACAACAGTGGCTGACTGGCAATGGTCACTTAGAGTTATTAGATACGCCTGGAATTTTATGGCCGAAATTTGCAGATCAGCGGGTGGCCGAAAAGTTGGCTTTAACTGGAGCGATTCGTGAGCGAGCTTATCACAGCGATGATGTGGCTCTCTTTGCAATACAATTTTTTAAACAAACTTCTCCAAATGTTTTGTTGCAGCGATATCATTTGGATGTTTCCGAACTAGAATTAGCTAATCCAGAACTTTTGTTGACGATCACGGCTAAATTAGGTATGAAAGATGATTATGACCGAGCTGCTGATCGAATCATTACGGATGTTCGCAAGGGAAAATTGGGTCCTTTTACCCTTGATAATCCTTACGGTTCAGAATTAACTGGAGCTACTGATTGATGAAAGTTAGTGAAATTAAGCAACGGCTACAACAGGTAACCATGCTTACCAGCCCATTTTTACAAGCAATGGAGACTGATGACCGACAGGGGGTGCAGCAAGCTGTTCGACAAACAAGGCGGCGCCTCCTTGCAGAGCAGCAGTTACAAGAAGATTTTCAGAAAAGATTTCATTATGAAAAACAGTTCTGGGAAATGGGACAACTAGTTGCTGGGATTGATGAAGTCGGGCGGGGACCGCTTGCCGGTCCCGTCGTTGCGGCTGCTGTGATTTTGCCGCATGATTTTGCTGTGCTGGCAGTCAACGATTCAAAGCAATTAAGTGATCATAAACGTCGCAAGTTGGTTCCACTAATCAAACAACAGGCAATTAGTTATTCCTCGGCAGTCGTTTCTTCCGAAATAATTGATCAGCTAAACATCTATGAAGCTACCCGTTTAGCAATGAAAAAAGCGGTTTTAGGGTTGCTGCCAAAACCCAACCATCTTTTAGTTGATGCAATGACCATTGATCTTCCCATTACACAAACGAAAATCATCAAAGGCGATACAAAGTCTAATAGCATCGCTGCTGCTAGTATTATTGCTAAAGTTACTCGGGATGATTTAATGATTGCTTATGATCAAAAGTTTCCTGGCTATGGTTTTGCACACAATGATGGTTACGGGACGCAGGCGCACTTAACTGCGATGAACCGGTTGGGAATTACCCCGATTCATCGGCGAAGTTTTGCACCGGTGAAAAAATTATTGGGTTAAAATCGTACTTGTCTAAAAGGCGGTTTTTACAATGTTAATTCGAGATGAGATTTTACTTCGCATTAAATTATGTCCAGGTATTGGTTTGCGCGGGGAACAGTTAACGCTAGCGTGGTTACAAACAGCAGAATCAGCAACCTTTTCAACCTGGGATTTAGTTTTGGAACACATCATAAAAATTCTGCAGGCAGCTCGCCTTAAATCAGAACGATTTCAAACAGCTTTTTTTGCAACAAAAACTATTAAAGAATGGGAAGAACAGCGTTTACAAGGGTGGATTTCGATTCTTAGTCCCAAATATCCAGCACAGCTACGTGAGATTTATCAACCACCAATTATTCTTTTTTATCAAGGGAAGCTCGATTTATTGAAGAAAGCTCCGTGTCTCGGGATTGTTGGCGCAAGAAACTGTTCAAATTATGCGGTCGCTGCAATGAAAAAAACACTGGATCATCGTGTTACCAGCCAATATGTGATTGTTTCTGGGCTTGCAGCTGGAGTAGATACTCTTGGGCACCAACTAGCTCTGGCTTTTCGTGGACAAACTATTGCGGTGCTTGGAACTGGATTAAATCGTTTTTATCCAGCTGCAAATCAGAGCTTACAGCAACAATTAGCCAGCAATCAGCTGGTGATTTCGGAATACGGTAGGGGGCAAGGTCCGTTACCCTTTCATTTTGTAGAACGTAACCGAATTATTGCTGGTTTATGTCAAAAACTTTTAGTAGTTGAAGCACGACAAAAATCTGGAAGTTTAATCACAGCTAGTCTAGCCTTACAAAATGGACGTGATGTTTTGGCAATTCCAGGCGCCATTACCAACCACGCCTCGGTTGGATGTAATGAGCTGATTGCTGCTGGAGCCCAACCCTGTTTGACAACGGCCGATTTATTAGGACGAGTCGTTATTTGACACTGGAAAAGAACTGCAATATGATGTGTTAGAATTTCAACCATTCTAATAATTATCTTTTAATGTAGAAAAATATTTGTGAGGATAAAAAATTAATGACTACCACTACTCCTAGCAAGAAAAAAACTAGTAAGCGAAAACGAACGACTTCGAAAAAAAAGCTAGTCATCGTAGAATCCCCAGCCAAAGCTAAAACTATTGGTAAATATTTAGGACGAACTTACAATGTGGTCGCTAGTAAGGGCCATATTCGAGATCTGCCCAAAAGTCGGATGGGGGTTAACCTTGAACAGCACTATGAGCCCGATTACATCTCGATCAGGGGTAAGGGTGACACGATTAAAATGTTAAAGTCTGAGGCTAAAAAGGCCAAGGCAATTTATTTAGCTTCTGACCCCGATCGGGAGGGAGAAGCCATTGCTTGGCACGTTGCCCACATTTTAAATTTAGATGTCAACGATAAAAATCGGGTTACATTTAACGAAATTACCAAGGATACTGTTAAGGATGCCTTTAAAAATCCACGGACAATCGATATGAAGTTAGTTAATGCTCAGCAAGCACGCCGAGTGATTGATCGCTTAGTGGGTTATTCAATTTCACCGTTGCTTTGGAAGAAGGTCAAAAAAGGGTTAAGTGCTGGACGAGTTCAGTCTGTTGCCCTCTGGATTATTATTCAGCGGGAACGTGAAATTAAAGCCTTTCAACCCGAAGAATATTGGACCATCACTTCTGAATTTAAAAAGGGACGATCCAAATTTCAGGTGGCCTTTTATGGTCTAAATGGAAAACGAAAAAAATTAAAAAATAATGAAGACGTGCAAAAAGTTTTGCAAAAATTAACCCGTCAAGCTGACTTTCAGATTACGGACGTTAAGAAGACCGAAAAAAAACGGCAACCACCACGTCCCTATACAACTAGTACTATGCAACAAGATGCTAATAAAAAATTGAGGTTTCGAACCGGTCGAACAATGATGGCCGCCCAGCAACTATACGAAGGGATTAATTTAGGTCGTGATGGTAATCAAGGATTGATTACCTATATGAGAACTGACTCTACGCGTATCTCTTCGGTTGCAAAACATGAAGCAGCGGAGTTTTTGCATAAACATTATGGCGCTGAGTATGCTGCTAATCATCCTCGAAAGGGTAAATTACCAGAAGGGGCTCAAGATGCCCATGAAGCAGTACGTCCTACTTCAGTTAATTTCACTCCGCATGAGATTGAAAAGTATTTAACCAAGGATCAGTTCAAACTCTATAATCTAATTTGGTCAAGATTTGTCGCGAGCCAAATGACACCGGCAATTGTTGATACAGAAACGGTTTCGATTTCCCAAAATGGAGTTGATTTTCGTGCTAATGGTTCTCAACTAAAATTTGAAGGGTTTTTAAAAGTTTACGCTGCTGGCAAGGAAAAGGATAATATCCTTCCGGAACTTGCCACGGGTGATTTGGTGCAACTAGTTAGTCATCATCCAGAACAACATTTTACTCAACCACCAGCTCGCTATTCAGAAGCAGCTTTGATTAAAACCTTGGAAGAAAATGGGGTTGGGCGACCATCAACTTATGCACCAACGCTGATGACAATCCAAAAACGCTATTATGTTAAACTCGAAACAAGAAGATTTGTCCCAACCGAACTTGGTGAAATTGTAAATTCCCTCATTGAAGAATACTTTCCAGATATTGTTAATGTAGATTTTACGGCTGCGATTGAAGAGCAACTTGATGAGATTGAAGAAGCCAAACGAGAGTGGATCAAGGTTGTTGATGAATTTTACCAGCCATTTTCCAAAGAAGTCGGTTATGCTGAAAAGGAAATGGAAACTATTCAAATTAAAGAACCGTTAGCTGGGTTCGATTGTGAAATTTGTGGTTCCCCAATGGTAGTTAAGATGGGGAAATATGGGAAATTTTTTGCTTGTTCACGTTTTCCGGATTGTCGTAATACGAAAACCATTGTGAAAGAAATTGGGGTTACTTGTCCAAACTGCCATAAGGGTCAGGTAATAGAGCGAAAGACCAAGAAAAACCGTTTATTTTATGGTTGTTCCCGATATCCGGAATGTGATTTTGTTTCTTGGGATAAACCGATTAGTAGAAACTGTCCAAAATGTAACCACTTTCTGGTTAATAAAAAAGTCCGAGGTGGGTGGCAGATTCAGTGTCCTAATGGTGACTACGAAGAAGATATAATTAAATAAGCATCTCAAAGGCGGTTCTTTCGAACAGTCTTTTTTACTAGCTCATCAAAAGGAGGACCGTTAATGACAATGCAAACCAACGAAGAATTATTGACGGTGTACCAAAAATATTTGCAAAATGAGCGGCAGTATTCAAAAGACACCATTACGGCTTATTTAGAAGATTTAGCCCAATTTCAAGCTAGTTTGGATGAGCAGGGCGAGTTAAAAGGATTTGCACAAGTTGATGAATTAGATGTCGCTACCTTTCTCAACATGTTACATGATAAAAACTATCAAAGCACCTCCGTGGCTCGTAAAATCTCAACACTGCGATCATTTTACGATTTTTTGATTCTCAACGAAGTTACCGATCAGAATCCTTTTGAAGTAGTTCAAATTAAACGGCATACAAAGCATCTTCCCCGCTTCTTTTTTGAACAGGAATTGGAAAAATTATTTCAAGCTGCCATGCAAACTACGCCACCTGCATTAGCCGTCAGAAACACAGCTCTTTTGGAGGTCCTCTACGGAACTGGAATGCGAGTTAGTGAATGTGCCAGCCTAACTTTGGCACAGATTGATTTGGACAATCAATTGATGGTGGTTCTTGGAAAGGGTAATAAAGAACGATATCTGCCATTTGGTCAGAGTGCGCAACAAGCGCTGCAAAATTATTTTGATCAAGGACGGCAGGTCTTAATGGGGAAATACCATCAGAGGCACGATTATTGTTTTATTAACCGTTTGGGGAAGCCACTGACTAGTCGTGGCATTGAATATATTCTAAATCAGATCATGAAAAGGAGTGGATTAAAGGGAAATATTCATCCTCATATGTTGCGACACACGTTTGCAACTGATTTATTAAATAACGGCGCTGATTTACGAACAGTTCAAGAATTACTGGGGCACGCTGATTTATCAACTACACAAATCTATACCCACGTGACTAAAGATCAACTAGTTAAAAATTATCAGCAATTCTTTAAAAGATGAGTGCTAATAAACTTATTATCAATTATCGAATCGTCCAGATCCTTGTTTTCTTGGCAATTTATTATAAAATTATTAAGTAATTAACTAGTTGGGAGCAGCACAATGCCAGTCATTTTAAAAAATCAGTTTTTAACCGTAAAAATTTTACAAAAGGGAGCCGAAGTCGTTTCAGTTGTTAACTCGGAGCAGTTGGAATATCTTTGGAATGGAGATCCTAAGCATTGGAAACGCCATGCACCACTTTTGTTCCCAATTGTAGGTCGCTTGCAGGATGATCAATACCAATATGACGGTACTATCTATAAAATGTACCAACATGGTTTTGCAAGAGACAGTAATTTTGAAATTGAGAGTCAGAGTGATACCCAAGCAGTCTTTTTATTACGACCTAATGCGACTATTAAAAAACATTACCCATTTAATTTTCGTTTATATGTAACCTACCAATTATTACAAGATACATTAGCGGTTTCCATGCTCGTGAAAAATGATGACCAACATTCCATGTATTTTTCAATTGGGGCGCATCCAGCTTTCCGAGTACCGTTAGAACCAGAACATGAACAATTTTCTGATTATCAAGTTGAGGTTTTACCGCATCGCGAATATAGTCTCATCCAACTGAATCAGGAAGGTTTAACTACTAGTTCTGAATCTGTTTGCGGGGTTAATACTAAAAAAATTGGTATTATGCACTGTCTCTTTAAAGATGATGCTAAAATTTTTGATGTCGAACCAAATCAAAAAACTACTTTTCGCCTGACTTCCCAAAAAAGTCGGCATGGGGTTAGTGTAACGGCCACTGCAAATCAATATTTTGGTTTGTGGTCAACCTATCCGCTAACATCTGATTTTGTCTGCATTGAACCGTGGTGGGGAATTGCTGATTCTGAGCATAGCACGGGCTTTTTGCGAGATAAGCAAGATATTAGTCGTTTACAATGTGGTGAGGATTTCCTAGCAAATTTTAAAATTAAATTCTTTTAATTGAATTTGATAAATGTGACAGGAGATGTGGTTTTGGAATTAATGAAAGCGAGCCGATTTATTAAACCTGGTGAGGTTAGGATTGAAACGGTTCCTAAACCAACCCTTGAAAAGGATACTGATGCAGTTTTAAAAATTGTCCGAGCTAGCGTTTGTGGGTCTGATTTATGGTGGTACCGTGGAATTTCCCAACGACCTAGCAATAGTCCCACGGGACATGAAGCGATTGGCATCGTAGAACAAGTCGGGAAAAAAGTTACAAATGTGCAACCAGGTGATTTTGTCATCATTCCGTTTACCCACGGTTGTGGTCATTGTGCTGCCTGTAAAGCTGGTTTTGATGGTAGTTGTCCTAATCGTGATCGAAGTAAACCTGCAGCTTATCAAGCTGAGTATTTACGCTATGAAAATGCCAACTGGGGGCTTGTAAAACTTCCTGGTCAACCAGACGACTATTCTGACGAGATGCTAAATTCATTTGTCACTCTTGCTGATGTGATGGCAACAGGTTTTCATGCTGCTAAAAGTGCAGAAGTAAAACCCCAAGATACGGTGGTGGTAATTGGTGATGGTGCTGTTGGTTTGTCAGGGATCATTTCTGCGAAACTCCTTGGTGCAACTAGAATTATTGCAATGAGTCGTCACGCTGATCGTCAAACCTTGGCAAAAGAGTTCGGGGCTTCAGAGATTATCGAAGACCGCGGATCAGCAGCAGTCGCTAAGATTATGGAACTAACTAATGATGCGGGGGCTGATGCCATTCTAGAGTGCGTTGGTTCAAACGAATCTGTCGATACCGCAATTGCCGCTGCACGCCCAGGTGCGGTGATTGGTCGTGTTGGTATTCCCCAACGAAAAGACCTGGATACCAGCCAACTTTTTCATAATAATATTGGTTTACGCGGTGGGACGGCTTCGGTTACCACGTATGATCGTGAGCTTCTCGTTCAAGCAGTCTTAGACCACAAGATTAACCCAGGAAAAGTCTTTACGAAGTCTTTTACCTTGAATGAAATTCAAGCTGCCTATCAAGCGATGGATCAGCGAAAAGCAATTAAGTCACTGTTAATAGTCAATCACTAGTTTCGCTTACTAATTAAGTTACTAATTCCTTGGTTGCTTTCTTTTCTATCCAGGAGATTTCAATCATGATTAAGATTGTTGACCGCAATCTTAAATATTAAGGGGACCCTCTTGATGGGTGCTCTTTTTTATTTTGTTTCAAAAAGTACTGAAAATCGTTGATACAACAAGAGTTAACTAACGACTACAACTCAATTCTTATTGACCAGAAACCTAAAACGATTATTGACTATATGGAGTTTAAGAATGCTGATACTTTTGAAAAGCAAATTAATGAATTAAATAATTTATCTCTTGAATATCAAAATGATCAAAAAACATTCCAGAAAAAATATGGAAATGAGATTAATGAATTTATCGAGAATGAAATCATTGATCAAATTATTCCAGATGCATTTGATATCTAATGAAAAATCTCAAATTTTTTAATTTTTTCAAGTTATACGCGCGTTAGTTAAATACTTTAGGAGATTTTAAAACACTACTCCCACAAGACTTTCAGCCGTTTAAGAACAAAAAA
>NZ_ALXG01000021.1:0-573 GCF_000512295.1 Fructilactobacillus florum 8D | reverse complement strand
CAAATACCACTGGTCATCTTTTTCTAACCAAGCGTACGGTGGGAAAAACCACTGAGAATCCGTAGGACTGTCAGAACTTGCTTGATGATCTAAATTAAATCTAATCCCATATAATTTGGCATTGCCTCTTTCCATGACCATCCTCCAACCGCATAAACAAGATCGTTTTTTTATAATTACTTCAATTATCGCTAATCTCTCCAACTACAATTTGATCAATATGATTACTAATCTCCGAGCGGGGAGCACTTGTAAAACACCAATAAAAAATTAATAAAAATCCAAAAAGTCCCATTAACACCCCAGCCATCACAACCATAGTGGTGGAATTATGGTCAGTTACGTAAGTAATTGGGATAAAAAATGCATTAAACAGGATAATACAGATTATTTTCATAGCAAGTCTACTAGCATTAAAAGCTTTAATTTGCAAAACATTAATATTTTTTTCAAGATGAGTTTCAGTAATATTCTTAACCATCGCTTTTAAATCAGGATAATTTAGAATTGGGTATTTGGGAGAGCGATGTACAAAGACACTAGATATTTTGACAATTACTAACATAATCAAAC
>NZ_ALXG01000020.1:0-5258 GCF_000512295.1 Fructilactobacillus florum 8D | reverse complement strand
TTGTAATTTTGCAATCGAACCGACATATTTTGAAATTTAACCCTACTAAACTAAAGAAAAAATCAGCCGAACCGATTGGCGAAAACTTTACCAATCGGATCAACTGATTTTGATATAAATTCAATTTTTATTGTTACCTAATTAACCAAAAATGGAAATAAACAAGCCGGCCAACACTAACATGATGGCTCCACCTAATCGGTTACCCATCTGGGCAAATCCAATCAAGTCCATCCGATTGGAAGCTGCTAACACAGAAATATTTCCAGCGCCACCCATCGAGTTATCAACTAGACCAGCTGTAATTGCTGACTCCACCGGGTAAAGCCCAAATAATTTGCCTACAAATCCGGCAACCAATCCAATCACAACTACGCTGACAAAAACCAACAAGACAAATTGCCAGGTCAATGAATGACTTAAGACTGGTAAATCCAACTTTGTCAATCCAACTCCCGCCAGCAGTGCGTGAGTTAGGTTTTTAGTAATCGAATTACTAAAAGTTACTGCTGATTCTTCGTAGTATTTTGGAATCCAGCCAGTGGCCTTGAAAATAATCACCAGTAAAATAATGAACGCATACTCGTTAATAAATGGAACAAAATGATTCAAGATAAGCCCAACTAGGAAAAAGGCTGCTGCTAACAAAAGACCTACACCCATCTTTTGGTAAGTAATTTTAAGATCTTTCTTGGCTGAACTATCATAGTTACCTGGCATCATTTTACCGTGACCATTTAATGGACTATTGGCAAATAATTTACTAATCAGTCCAGCAGCAATAATGGAAAAAACATTTCCTAAAATCACGGCCGGCAAAATCAGTGACAGATAATCAGTTGACCCACCTAAACCTTGGTGATAAATTTTTGAAAGTGGAATTGCTCCGGCACCAATACCACCACCCATAATTGGGAATGCCACATACAAGGATCCGTATTTAAATCCTTTACCGATCAAAGTTGAAACCAATCCAATCACTACAAATGTCACTGCCATCGAAATAAAGACCACCGGAAGGAAGCGAACCGATGCTTTCAGTAACATGGTACGATTCATCCCCAAAATTGCTCCTACGATTAGTGAAATAATGAAGAAATCAACAAATCCCGTACTAGTAATAAAACTATCAACAGTCTTAGTAACGCTAGCTGGAATAATCCCAGCAATGCTCAGGAGCGCTGGTGCAAACAATGCAAACACTGCTCCCCCGCCAAGATAAGTCTTAAAAATTGGTAGGTTAGCACCAAGCCAATAAAAGATATTCCCCATAATAATCATGACGAATAGTGCACCAAAAATATCATTAGGTAAAATCTTTAGCGCAATCGTGACAACCATAATAATCGCTAAGATGACATAGATACCTAACCCAACCCCATCAATCTTAAAATCAGCGAGCTTTGCTAACAGCTTTTTTGAACCACTGCTTTCTCTATCCATAATTAATTGCAACTCCTTTGTAATTTCATCACATGCTTAAGTATATGATATTATTCACATATTTCAATTACTTTTGTAGCAATCTATTTAGAGCAGCTGGTTTACTGGTTGATGAGATCAGACACTCAGTTTCTGTTTTTTAAGCATCATCAACCAAAAAAATATCTTTAATCTCAACTCCTAAACCCAATGCAATCTTTTTGGCTAGTGGTGGATACGGATGCCGCTTCCCTGCCAAAACTTTGCCAATGTAGCCAGGATTAGAATTAATCGCGCGGGCAAAACCATTGACAGAATACCCTAACAACGACAATTGCCTACTGGTCTGCTTTGGATCCTTCAATTTTAACCTAATCACGATTATAGCCCCCTTCTCTATAATAATTACTATAGCATAATGTTTTAGTTTTTCAACCACTTTTATTAGCTTGCTTCGTTTTTTATAACAATTACATTGCAGTGTTGTTATACTAATCAAACAGAAGGGTTGGTAAATCATGATGAAACAAGCCGATTATTTTGGTCGAGAAATCAAACGAATTCGCGAAGATAAGAAATTTTCAGTCCGGCAAACGGCGCTGCAGGCGCAGATGTCAAACTCGTATCTTTCCCAAATCGAAAATGGTTTGGTGAATATCCCAAAACCGATTACACTTGAAAAACTAGCACATGGATTACGAGTTCCTAAACAAACAATTTTCAAGCTGGCTGGACTAACTAATACAATTACCGATGTAACTGGCACCGTTCATTCAACGCTAATTGATGTCCCCATCATTGGTGAGATTGCCTGTGGTAGTCCTATTATCGCCAATGAAAACATCGATAGCTACTTACCGACGCGGTCGGAGAGTCTCCCCAATGGCACAAATTTTTATTTAAAATGTCGTGGAGCTTCAATGGAACCAAAGATTCCAGATGGAGCCTATGTCTTAATTCACCAACAACCGGCCGTTGAAAACGGTCAGATTGCGGCTGTGTTGCTTAATGATAACGAAACAACCCTGAAACGTGTTCAATATCAAGGTGACCAGGTTATTCTGGTACCTGATAACCCCGCACCAACCTACCAACCAATTATTCTTAACCAAGATAATCCCGGTAAAATTATTGGTCGCGCCATCCAAGTCCAATTTAACCTATAGCATAATAAAAGAACGCTTTAATGGGCGTTCTTTTATTATGCTATATCGCCGCAGCTAATTTATTAATCATCCGTTCATGATAGTAATAATAAGCAGCACGCCATGGATGAAGATGATCGTTTCGGATAATCCAAGGTTTGTCAAAACGATTAAAATGAATTAAAGTCGGACTTTGCAGGGCTTGATTTTCAGCCAGTTGTCGTTTTTCAATTGGGTTGTGACTAACTTTAGCTGTTATTAGCGGGGTTTGCACATTATAGCAGGGATCCAAATGTTGCCAATCACCCTTCAAAACTGCATTCAAAGCATCTTGATCCTGATACTTCAACATTTCCGGTTGTAAGTTAGCCAAGCTTCTCGTTCGTTCTGAAATTCGCAATTTATTCCAACGAGCGACGTCGATTACCAGTACTCCAGAATTAAAATAGGCTCCCGGAAGATTGGAAATGCCCATTTCTTGCAAACGATGAACATACCCCTGATCTTCAACTGCACCGATCGGATGCTGCCCTAGCGAAATTGATTCCAGTGCTTCAAGTGAGCGTTCACAAATCAAATCCGCATCGAGGTAAATAATTCGATCAACTGCTAACTCTTCTGGAATATCAATTCGATAATAGGCATTACGCTTAATGTTACTATCTGGAGAAGAAGTATTTGCATGAATATAATTAGCCGGTGTGGGGCGCAAAAAATTTACCGCAACACAATTATCAAATATCCGTGGCAATGCCCTCAAAGTTTTTTGATGTTCTTTTTTTAGATTGTCATTGACAACGTTAAAGGTAATCGGAACATCTGGATTATTTTCCAAGATCGAAAAATATTCGGTCATCAACGGAAGTGCCATTTTATCATCAATTACAGAAGCAATGTTTAACATGATTGTCACCCTTCTCAAAATTCACAAGAGACTCACATCATCATTCTATTTTATATCATCTATCTTAGCACATTATTAAGAATCAATATCATCATATTATGGTGCTTTACTAAACCTTCTAATTACAAGCTATCTGATTGACAGTAGTATAATCGTCTTTAAGAGGTGATTATATGAAAATGGGGATGCGGAAACCAAGTCTAAAAAAATCGATCAGCGCACGCACTAAGGGTCAATTAACTCGTCGAATCAAACGGACCTTAAATCCTTATTATGGAAAACGCGGAACTGGTTGGCTCCATCCGAAGAAAAAACTTTATAACAAGGCCTACCAAAAAACAACCTTCTCGTTTTGGGATTTGTTTAAATGATTAAATTATTCTGTAATAAAAACCACCCTGATTAAATCAGAGTGGCTTTTGTTATGCCTTTCCAAGCATGATGTCTGCAATCAAACCGGTTCTAGGATCCTGATTAATTACCGTTTCGCTGTCAGTTCCCCGTTGACGCATAAATTTGATGGTGGAAAATTCTGAAACGACTACCTTGGGATAAGTTGGTCCAGCCAGGCAATATTGTTTCATTAGCGGAAGCTGTTCGTTTTGATATCCAATCGTTCGCTTAGGATCGTCATTAACCCACTTTGGGAAAAAGATAATCCCATTGGTTTTCTTTTCATTTAACATAAAATCTAATGAAACATCAGTTCCCGTAGGTTCCGTCCAAGCTACTTTATAAACACCCGGTAATAATAAAGAAATCGTCACTGATTGATCCTTAACCCAGCGTCCAGCCACAATGCCGCTGTGAATTCGATAATCGATCGTATGATCATTCTTTATGTAAATTTCATACTCCCAGCCATTATCGTACTGATAGATCAATTGCATTCCCAAAAAGTCAGTTAACGTTTTAAATTCCATAATATCAGCCTCCTAGTAATAATTTACCACTTCTAGTGTGGAACTGTAGCTAGGTTAAATTTAGGGCGCGACTACAATCGATTCAATCCAGCCATCACTATAACGTTTTGCTCATCTCCTTTATTTGCTCATAGTAATAAAAAAATTATTTTATAAGCATTTTGGGTTTTTAGTTAACTTTTGATACCATCATTGACTATTATTATATTAATTATTACTAGTCCTACTAGTTTAGAACAAGTTAAGGTTAGTTCTATGAATAAAATCATAATTCTTGCAGTTGAAATGTGGGTGCCTATCACCGTGTTCTGAATAGTCGGTTCAACGTCAGTTTACTTTAATCGGTGGCAGTATCACTACGAATGACACAGGAAAAAATCACTCAAAGTCATAGGCAGTTAGATTAATCCATTCCTGCGTTCAAGATGCTGTTTATGAGAAGAAAAGCGAAACTGGTTTTGTGATGTACACGGATATTTGATTAGAAAAAACTCAAGAATTGAAATGGTCAGACATTAATTTAAACTTTGACACCATTACTACTTCCAGTACCATCAATAAGACGTTAAAAGCATGCTTTAAAGAGCTTGGAATAAACCGTAGTGGCTTCCACTCTTTAAGGCACACACGTAAGCTTATTTACTATCTCAAAACGTAGACTTGTATATTATCAGAAAGCGGTTAGGGCACTAAGATATTGGGACCACTACTAAAGTTTATTCATATTTAATTGACGAATACCGTCAACGGTCTAATGACGAGACTAAACTCGCATTAAATAAAGTTGGCTCAGATAAAAAAAGAGAATCTAAAATTAATTAGATCCTCTTTTTGTTTGCGTACACAATTCGTACACATTTAATT
>NZ_ALXG01000019.1:0-594 GCF_000512295.1 Fructilactobacillus florum 8D | reverse complement strand
AGTACGTCATTCTAATGAGTTTAAGAACTCTAGTCAATTCTTTAATTGCTAAAAAGCACGAAAATACTGAATTCCAAGCGAACGAACGGGTTGCCGCGGTACGCCGTCAGAACTTAATCAAATTGGTTATGCGGGAATACGCCTTACAATATAATTTTAATTAAGGAAGGATATTAATATGTTTAAAAAAATTATCAAGTGGTCTTTTGTTGGCTTGGTTTTAATTGGGAGTAATTGGGCAACTTATAATTATACTAAAAAAACAATTCAGCCAGTTTATAAAACTAAGATTATTAAAGTAAAGACTACGCCAAAAACTGAAGTAGAAAAAGCACAACCAGTTTCACAACCAAAACCGCAACCACAACAACCACAACAACAATCAGATGAGAATGATTATAATAAATATGATACTCCGGAGGAAGAAAAACGGGCAGAAGAAACGCAGAACATTACCAGTTCGGCGGCGTCAACCCCTGATGGAGTTGGGATTTCGATTGATGGTCTAACTGGTAAACAAATAAAACCGGATAATTTAAAATAAACTGTTGACGGATTTAATAATGTGGTTTTAGAAGTACGTCATTCTAATGA
>NZ_ALXG01000018.1:0-14770 GCF_000512295.1 Fructilactobacillus florum 8D | reverse complement strand
AAACATATAATATTCATGTTTGGAATTTTCATATGTATGTTAGATACAACTGTTATGAATGTTGCTTTACCATCAATAGCAACAGATTTTAATGCAAGTTTAAATACTCTTTCTTGGGCATTAAATATTTATACAATTTTATTTGCTGCATTAACTATTCCTTTAACCAGAATTTCTGAGAGAATTGGTGAATATAAATGTTATATAATTGGTTTAATTTTATTCGGATTAGGCTCCTTATTTTCTGGAATTTCTGGTGATACAAACTTATTAGTAGGCAGTAGAGCCATTCAAAGTATCGGCGCAGCCATAGTGTTCCCACTATCAATGACCTTAGGCATTAAACTCGTAGGAAATGGAGATCGTACAGCTGTAATCGCAAGTCTTGGTGTAACGCAAGGTCTTGCAGCAGCTTTGGGTCCAATTATTGGAGGTATAATTACAAATTACTTTTCTTGGAGATGGATCTTCTTTATTAATGTACCAATAATTCTTATTATGATTTTATTTGGTTTTATTTTATTTAACTTTGATGATGAAAATAAAACTAAGGGATCCTTTGATTTTATTGGATCATTTTTAAGTATACTATTTCTAGTATCATTGACTCTAGGATTGCTTAAAGGACGAAACTGGGGTTGGGATTCACATCAGACCATCATTACTTTTTCTACTTTCTTATTAGCATTTATTTTGTTTATATATACTGAAACAAAGATAAATACGCCTATGATTCCAATGGAATTATTTAAAAATC
Source organism: Fructilactobacillus florum 8D (assembly GCF_000512295.1). Lineage (NCBI taxonomy): Bacteria > Bacillati > Bacillota > Bacilli > Lactobacillales > Lactobacillaceae > Fructilactobacillus > Fructilactobacillus florum. The sequence continues at coordinate 14,013 of NZ_ALXG01000018.1, read as the reverse complement.
ATCAATTCATAGGGGCATCAATAGTTATTGTTATAAGTAATTTATTTTTAGTTGCTGTAACTGTTATTTTGCCAACATATTATTCAACTGTAAAAAATTATAATGCTTTAAAAGCATCATTAATGTTAGTACCAATTACTCTGATGATATTTATCATGGCTCCATTATCGGGTTTTGCATTAAAAAAAACAGGAGCAAAATTTTTAATTAGTATTGGTTTTATTTTAATGATTATTGGATATTATGGATTTTCAACTAAAGGATTAGATTCATTTAAATTAGCAATTTTATTTGGTTTTCTTATTGGTGCAGGATACGGTTTAATTACAGGTCCTATAACTATTATTGCAGCATCTGATTTTAAAGGTAATTTGCTGAATTCATCTCAAAGTGTTGCTGGAGTGTTAAGACAAGTCGGTGCTGTACTAGCCGTAGCAATTTTTGTTACATGCTTATATGGTAATTTAGGCCAAGCTCAAAACAAATCAATGAATTATGCAAATAATACTATTTCAAAAATAAATTTGCCCGGTTTTATGAAAGATAAAATTATAAATGATACAGATAAAGCAATAAAAAATCGTAATTCTAATGATACAAAAAAAGTGAACACAGGAATTAGTGTAATTGATAATCAATTAACTTTAAGTTTGCGTAATATAAAGTCTGAAACTAAGAAAAATTATATTTTTGCATTTAAAAAGTTGTATAAAGACGCTCTCCCATTTATGTTGCTATCAATTTTATCGATTACTCTATTTGATAAAAAAAGAAAGGATTAGGTAAATGACAGTTGTTATCACAAAATTTTCAACTACATCTTCATTAGGTGAAAATTTTGATGAAATAAATAAGAAGGTATTAAATTATAATTCAGGTATTTCAAAGATAGATTATTTTAAAACCGGATGAATATAGTAACATTGGATTACCATTTGGAATATAAATAAAAAAATAATAGGGTCACTTAAGGAAGTTGTGGCAAAAATATTTGGTATTGGGCTTACTTGCGGGATTAATTCTATTTTTCTTTATAATTTTAGTCTTAATACTGATAAAATAGAAGTTGTCTATAATAGACGTTGTATAGGGTAAATTTTAAATTAATAAAAATATTATCAAGCTAGATCGTTAATTATTTATGATGTTAGGAAAATAGGTGTACATTAGTTTTGAAAGGAAAAGATATTATATTAGGACTTCTCAAAACAAGAGGTCCATTAACAGGATATGAAATAAATGAAATTTTACAAGATCAGTTAAACCATTTTTATGTAGGAAGTTACGGAATGATTTATCCAACTCTAAAAAAATTAGAAAACTCAGGTTTTGTAAAAAAGGAAAAGGTAAGTCAAGATGATAAGCCAAATAAAAATGTTTTTTCAATACTATCTTTAGGCGAAAAAGAATTTAATAAATCACTATATAAACCATTACAAGACGATGAATTTAAATCTGATTTTTTAATTAAAATATATTTTGGAAATCAATTTTCAAAAAGTGAATTTATTAATCTAATTAAAAATGAAATACGAATAAAAAAAGAAAATCTTAGATTGTTAGAAGATAATTTGGAAAAATGGAAGAACAACGGAATGAATGATAATCATAAGTTTACATATGACTATGGAATTATTTATTACGGATCCATTATTAGATTTTTGGAAAATAAATTGAAACAAGCTGAAAATATATGAGTTTTAAAAATGGAACTAAGAGATAAAAACATTACGTAAAACTAATGCGAATGGTAAACTTATACATTAGACCTTGATAAATGTCGTCGTATTACAGAGTTATTTGATGCACAGTATGAAGGGCAAACCTTGCGACACATTAATGTTGGGGCTGGTAAATTAACGACTGATTATGGTTCACAATTAGACTTATTTGTCCCAGCAGAAACAGACATGAAACAACAGAAATTAGACCAAACCATTGATCACTTACGGCAAAAATTTGGCACGACAGCGGTTGTTAAATCTAGTTCCAAGATAGACGGAGGAACAATGATTGACCGTGCGGGATTAGTTGGGGGGCATCGTGGAGGACAAGCCTATGGCACAAGCAAATGAAGAAGATATTTATACGTTGGCCAAACGTTTCTTTGAACACGATTATCATGATCGGGGTATGGAAAGTGGCAGGGTTATTATTTATCCGATCATACTGAAGATGTGGCGCAATATACGTCGGTTGAGAGACAACGTGCACAACAGGTGTTACAAGAACAACAAACAACTGAAGAGATTGGATTGTTGCTCAAAAAGGCCTATGATGAGCAAGTGGAAATAAGCATTCAGTTAGCTCAAAAAGATGAACGTGGCCTAACTAATCAACTCATCACAGGTAAAATATTAGGCTACACGGAACAAAATGACATTATGATTGGCAATGAGGTGATTGCTATCGACTTAATTAATTGGTGTCAAGTAGAGATCGATAATGTAGCCGTTAAGTGATAGAATATTTTAAGTAAATTAAGGATTATACATGGCACTTATGCCATTTTCATGCAAAATAACCATTAGGAGCAAATGTCATAAATAGCTTGTTGCTTGATATAACATATTCAACTCATTTAGTTGTCCTGTGTATCCAGAAGAAAATATAATAATAGAAAACTCTCGTACATTAAAATGGAATTTTTCAATCCTCACAGGTAAATCTGGTCGGCTAATCGTATTATTTCCGGTTCTGCCAAATGTGATGTTTGATGGAACGAAATCAGATTATTAATTCAAGTACACTCTGTACCGATTTTGCTTTTAGTTCAATTGTTAAATTGGTTATTCTAATAATCGAATTATATGTTTGCGGTTGACTTGGAGTGTACTCTAAGGTGTTTAATGAAATTACCAAATTGAAAGAGGGAACGAAAATATGAATTACATAACGTTAAATAATGGACAAAAAATACCACAACTTGGCTTCGGCGTCTACCAAATTTCGAATGAAGAAACTGAAAAAGCAGTATACAATGCGATTGTCGCTGGCTATCGTTTGATTGATACAGCCATTTCATATGGCAATGAAGTTGAGGTAGGAAGAGGTATTGCACGTGCAATTGATGATGGAATTGTTATTCGAGAAGATTTGTTTATCACAACGAAGCTATTTGTGAATAACGTAGTCAACCAGGAAACAGCAGCAGAAGCCATCAAGGAATCAAGGATTAAACTAGGATTGGGTTATATTGACTTGGTACTATTACATCAACCTTATGGAGATACATTTGGTGCCTGGCGTGCCTTGGTTGCGGCACAAAGAGATGAGCAAGTTAAGTCAATTGGTATTTCAAACTTTGATTCTGCCCAGATGATTGAATTCATACGTATAAATGACATGAATGTCACACCTCAAGTCAATCAGATTGAAATTAATCCGTGGAACCAACGGAAGGAAGACCTGGCTTGGCATGAAAAATACCACGTTCAAGCAGAAGCATGGGCGCCCTTTGCAGAAGGTCGTCATGAACTATTTACTAATCCTAGTTTGATTGAAATTGCTGAAAAGCACAAAAAGTCTGTTGGACAAGTTGTATTACGTTGGTTGATGCAAAGAGGTGTTGTCGCACTGGCTAAGTCAACTAAGCCAGAACGTATGCGTGAAAACTTAGACATCTTTGATTTTTCTTTGGATGACAATGATATGAATAAGATTGCTGAATTGGATAAGGAGGAATCTGCATTTTTTGATCACCATGATCCTGAGATGGTAGAATGGTTCATGGATCGAATTGATCACACACAACCTAGATTAAAGGGGTGGTAAATGTGAATATTAAAGAGGCATCTAGTATAACTGGCGTTTCGGCAGATACAATTAGGTACTACGAACGAATTGGCCTCATTATGCCAATTGATCGCATGAGCGGCATTCGTAAGTTTAACGAACGAAACATCAATCAAATCAATTTTGCTAAATCCATGCGTGCAGCCGGACTAAGCATCGAAACATTGAAGGACTATGTTACGTTGGTATTTGAGGATGACCCAACTACGATTCCAGCTCGTAAGCATATTCTTGATGAAGCGATTAACACACTTAATGAAAAAGTAAAAGAAGTTACTGATGCCAGTAATTATTTGCAATGGAAGATTGATAACTATGATTCTCACATGGTTCCATCTGAGAAGAATTTGTAATGGAGGTTTCTGGATGACTAAAAATGTATTGATTATGGCCGCCAATGGTCAAATTTCACGGTTAGTGGCAAATCGGCTTTTGAGTGAGAACGAATTTTCGGATACTAACTTAAAATTATTCGTTCGGAAGGGAATGCAGGTAGCAGATTTGCAAAATGATGCCCGTGTTTCAGTCTTTGAAGGAAGTTTGGATAACTTAGCAGATGTTACATCAGCAATGGCTGATCAAGATATTGTATTTGTTGGTCTTGTAGACCACTCAGAGAACAATTTACACACAAAGAACGTTATTGCCGGAATGAAGCAATCCGGAGTTGGACGAGTTATTTACGCAAATGTATTAGGCATTTATGATGAGGTACCAGGTGAGTTTGGCGTGTGGAATCGAACCACGATTGGTAGTGGATTGCCAACGGCTAAGCAATCAGATCAATTGTTGACTGAGTCAGGGCTTGATTATACGACACTTCGACTTCCTTGGTTGAACGATCAAGATATTAAATATGTGATTACTCACAAAAACGAACCGTACATTGGAGTGTCAGGTTCACGTAAAAGTATTGCCGATGTGATTGTTCGCATCGTTGCAGATTTCAACTTTTTGAAAAATGATAGTGTAGGCATTGCAAATCCTGACACCGAGGGTGAAAACCACCCTGTTTATTAAAAGTTTATCTTACCAGATTTGAACCCAAGTCAATGAGCTAGGACCGTTATAGATATTTATATATACAGCATCAGAGTAGAGTTTTTGTCTTGCTAATTGCAGTATTTGATGGAAGTCTCGTTGCCAACTTTACAAACTAAATAATAAGCGCGCAAATGAAAAGCAACGAACCCTATTATGATTCGTTGCTTTTTTACGTACATATATATGATATAAGGCAAGACACACTCTTTAAAGAACATAAAATAGAAGCCACAAAAATAGCGCACTAATTCTCTCAGGGATTGGTACACTATGTACGATAAAGACGACGAAATCTTGACTAATTATATTGTTGTTGGGGTAAGGAGTTAGCGTAAAAATGCTAGTTAGGTACGTTCAATATCGTACTCCATCAGTATAATCAATAATGCTTAAACGAGGATTATTGATTATACTAGACGATCTATATCGTCAATTAAAACGATTTAATCATCATGTTAAAATAATCACAAGAAGTAATGAATGACCACTATAAGGAGATTGTGTAAACAGATGGCAGGACAGATAACGTTTGAAGATCGAGTTAAAATTGAGATGTTGTTGCGTCAACGGGTAAAATTCAGTGATATTGCACTGCAATTAGGGGTTAGTCGGGCCACTATCTCACGTGAAATTAGTCGTTCACTACCTGATAATTGGCCTAATAAGTTTAAAGCAGTGCGTTATACAGCTGAAGGTGCACAATATAGAGCCAATCAGCGTCGTCACTCACGAGATAATTATACAAAACGAACTAAAAAACATGAAACCTACATCCGTAAACGTATCTTAGAAGATAAATGGTCACCAGAACAAATTGTCTACGGAACCAAAGGTTTTGACATATCACCACACACAATTTATACATGGATTAATTACAATAAAATCCCTGGTGTTTCAAATAGTGATTTAAGACATAAAGGTAAACGCTATAAACGCGCTATGAATAAACGGATTCGTGATAGCTATCATCAAAATAAATCTGACAACCGTGAGGCGGTCAAAAAACATACGATTGAGCATCGCCCAGCAGCCATTGATAACCGTAACCGCATGGGTCATTGGGAATTAGATGGTGTTGAGTCTCGTAAGTCTAATGCCATGATATTAACCTTTGTAGAACGTAAAACACGTTATGCCGTAGCCATCAAGATTCCAAGTAAACACGCTGAAGACATTAAATTAGGTATTGATACCTTCATGAGCCAGTACCAACCATATGTGAAATCCATTACGTGTGATCGTGGGTCTGAATTCATGGCTTACAGCACTCAATTAGCATTTCATGCCTACAAGATTAAGTATTATTACGCACACGCGTATTCACCGTATGAACGTGGATCCAACGAGAACTTTAACGCATTACTAAGAGGCTATTTTCCAAAAGGAACTGACTTCAATAAAGTAACCCAACAAGAACTCTCAGACGCAGTCACAGCCATTAACAAGAGACCAATGCGTCTACATCGGTTTAAAAGTCGTCTCAGTGCGTTTGAGCGACACGTTAGTTACTTAAATCGACATCAAAAAGCGAGTTAAACTAATAAGTTCAGATTGAATGGCATATTCGAGTTCAAACACAGAGTGTTCAAATTTCAAGAAATTTGGTACGCTTATTTAATTAGATATGAAAAACAAGCAATAATATTTATGATTAAATAAAAAACTCAAACACCGATATAATAGATGTTTGAGCGATAAAATGTGATTAAAGTGACCGTTAAGAAATAAGATTTAAAACGTTGTTACGATTTAGTTTGACAAATGCCGCCGTATTACAACTTCGTATAATACATATTATGTAAAGTAAAGTTTATTTTTATGTTCTTCAAAGCTTTTAATTATTTTTGTATATTCTTCTTTTGATTTATCATCTAATTAATTTTTCCAGATTCAATATCTCTTTCGGCTTTTTCTATTAATTTTATACAAGAATCAATCATACTATTACGAATTTCATTAATTATTATTTTCTCAGTAGTTGTAATTATTTATATTATTTTTTATTTTTCTTTATTACTATAAACCATATAAATTGTACTATAAATAAAAATGCGAATGGAATATCTAAAATACACCAATTAATTAATTTTATTTCTTGTGTTTGAATTGTTCCAGAACCATCAGTGCTTCTAATAAATATAAAAATTGAAAGTGTTATAAATATTAATAATTCAATTATTGACACAATTTGCCATGATTTTTTCATAGATTAATCTCCAGTTTAATGTATTAGCAAAGATATAAAGATGTTAAGCTCCATACCCATGGTGTCCTTTTATATGATGATCACCTATCACCGAATAATTAAAACGTTAAAAATCTGTTTAAGATCATATATTATGATCAACAAAGCAAATAATGATTACACTAACATAATTGTTGTAAATAAAAATTGTTGACTTTATAACTCTTTTATAATTTATTGCCAAAAGGTGTTTGGAAGATTTTGGTAATCAACGTAAGTGAATTCAAGTGTAATCGGCCGTCCATCATCATATTTTTTGAAAGTCATAGCATTTATATTTAAGTCATCAAGTACTTTATCTGTTAGCAACTCCCAATCATTTAATTGAAAAATATTTTTAAGTACCCATTTACCAAATTTATATTGTGAATTCACACTTTGAATAGCCTTTCCATCAGCCTGAGTAAGCACCATATCCATTTCTTCACCAGAGGGGAGAAATTGCAAGGTAAATGTCCTTTTTGATACAGGAGATTCCAGTTTTTTCCCATTTAAAATACCAGCATTATCTGCAAAAAAATTAGGGTTTTTTGTGTTAAACTTGTGTGCATTTGGAACCGGGATGTATACTTCGTAAGGTTTCTCTCCTCGCCATAAAGCAACGACTACTTTCTTAAACAGTTCTTTGTATGGCTTTGATTTTTCAGTTATACGGTGTCTCACATCTTCTCTCTTTATTTTATCTGTATCAGAGTTAAATTTTCCAAAAAGGACAAAATCAATATTTTTCTTCCAGTCTGATTGAACTCCAAAAATTGCTTCTCCGCTTTTAACTAAATCTAAATATTTTTTATTTCGTTCACGAATTGGATTTTTTGGGCCTGCGAACCATTCATTGAACCCAGATCTACGATTAGTTTTAATAGGAAAAGTAAAAGATTGAATAACGTGATTTTTAGACTTACTTATATTGACTGATGGAAGATTTAAAAAAAATTCAAAAGCATTTTCAATATACTTGACCGACCACTTTTCGACACCGATAGACTCATTATCTTCCTCTTTATTATTAAAGTTTGCATGAAACGACATTAGTAATTGGCTATCAGCACTGTTATATTGATATACATGATTTCCATCGGTAAAGCGAAAGTTCTGTAAATGTTTTTTATTTGTTGGACCAAGAATTTTAATTTTACTAATATCTATCGGTAAGTATGAAGTTTCCCCAACCATAATGTATGGTTCATCGCCTTCCCTAGGACATTTAATAGTATTTGAAGGCATTAATACATGATACACAGAAGCGACATCTTGAGTATAATCAAAACCTTGAAGTTGACTTTTGGAAGAATTAATTCGTTTGTTTCTTAGTTCGGCAATTCTTTTAGCAAGTTTGAGATAGTCTCGAGTGTCTTGTTTGCTTTTACCGTTATCGCTTCTTTCTTTGATACCCGAGATGATTGAATCCCAATTTTCATATTGGCTAGAAGACTTAAATTGAGCAATCTTTTGAAAACCACTTTTGACACCAAAAGCTTTTATTCCAACTAAATATTTAGAATTTTCACCGTTATTAATAGACGCATCGTAAGATGAGTTGCCAATATCTTCAATCGTTGCATTGAAGGCATTTTTGAATGAAGTTTCTTGATATTTAGAATTGATAATTGGTGCGATGATAGCATTTGTCGATTCATCTTCTTTTTGAGCGAATGCCTCACTTAGAGAAGCAAAATTTGTGATTAATTTTCTGTATGTTTCTTTTTGCTTAGAGTTAAGTTTTTCCCACATGTTAGTTCTCCTTTATCAAACTTAATCATAACAAAAGAGATCATATGAAACAAAAAGTACCTTTAAAAGGTACTTTTAAAATTATCCAGCAATAGAATAGAATTCGTGATTACCACCTTTTTTAATGGCATTGTAAAAATCTTGATCATCATAAATTGCAATATTTTTTTGTGAACTATCCTCCTTCATTTTGAGCTGAGCATTTGAAATATTATCGAACCACTTTACTGGATAAGATTCCCCAGCCATTCGACCTACCATTTTTGTGTATATTAATGCATATTGATTGTCTCTATTAATTAGTGGTAAATCAGAGTCACCTATCTTTAATGCCTTATCTATGTTTCTAGCAATACGACTGATTACGGGTACAGATACTGAGTTTCCAGCTTGTTTATAAAGTGCACTTATTGAAGAATCATTAGGAAGTTCATAACTTGTTGGGTAACCCTGAGCATTAAATGCTTCACGCGGAGTTAGTTTTCGAATTTCACCATTGTTAGTAAGAATTAACGGTACGTTATGCCCTCCGGTTCCCATATTGGCTGTTAATGTTGGTACAACACCCGACTTGTTTTCGCGAACATACTGCCTTCTCCATTGATAAACAGTATTTGAGCTGGTCATTTCAGCAACTAATTTTGGATAGAAGGTTTGTTTATCTTTTCTATAAAAAAATTTTTCTTCCAATTTTTCACCAAATTTGGTTATTGTATTGACACGTGCATCAAAATCAATAATATCTGATAGAGAAGTCGTTAGTTCTATTTTATTTGGGAAGTCAAATTGCTCGAAAGCAACTTTATCTTTAAAACCAACAACATAAATTCTTTCTCTATTTTGAGGGACGTTACCATACTCCTTGGAGTTAAGAACTTTCCATTTTATATAGTAACCGGTATGGACCATAAATTCTCGAATAACTTTAAAAGTATTCCCATGGTCATGAGTAACTAAATTTTTAACATTTTCTAGAAAAACAACCCTCGGTTGTAAGGATTTAATAATACGAAGTGTTTCAAAAAAAAGATCACCTCTGTTATCATCGAATCCTTTCCTAAATCCTGCTACACTGAACGGCTGGCAAGGGAAACCAGCAAGTAATACATCTGCATTTTGAGTTTGTTTTCTTATATCGTCTGTTGTTACTTCTTTTATATCACGGCGATCAAGATAGGTACCACGTTTGTTAAAATTTAATTCAAACGTATGTTGCGCATTCTTATCGAACTCATTTGCATAAACCGTATGATACTTGCCTGCATCTTCGAACCCTAGATCAATTCCGCCTACTCCGGCAAAAAAGCTAATGATGTCATTTTTCATGCCAAATCCTCCTCTTTATTTTTCGCTCATCGAACAGTTATTCATTTTACTATAAAATTATAAAAATAGCTGCAACTAATAAGTTTTTCTACTAAATTACATAGTCTCTGGTTTAAAATCAATAAATTTACGCTTCTTGTAACCTTGGTTCAATGAATTGCTAGATTAGAAATATGGTATGGTTATAAGTAATTTATCGTATACATTTTATTTAAATACTTCTTATATTTTTTATAATCTAATCATGTTATTTATCCTGCTTGATGAAAAAATAGAAGTTATTTCTTACAATAGCAATTTGTTAGATTTTTGGGATTTATGAATTTGAGTTACTTTTTTCACTTTCAAAGATATTCATGGTGTTATTGTAAATTAGTTAAAATGTTCTGAAAAAAATTTACATATAAATTAATCTTATTATCAACTGAACAAACATTTCATTTTAGTTAAAGTGATAGTTTAATTATTGGATAATTTTTTAGTAATATTACATAAAGAAAATCATATCTAGCAACTTAAGTGATTGCTAAAAGTAAATACGAAACAATCAATACATTCTACTTTAAGATTGTAATTATTTTTCTCCATTGAAAAGACCTCTAGTTAATTTTCAGATAAAAACTAACTAGAGGTCTAATATATAAATATAATTAAAAACTGCATGAGCTTTTTGCTGTTTTGGTTACAATCAATTTCAGCTCAACTAGTCATGTATTTGATCAATATCTTGCATCCAACCTAACGCCATTGCTCTTTCACCTAAATGTGTCCCAATCGTTGGACCGAGGTAACTTTGTACAACCGTTTGATTTGGCGCAATTCTTTTGAAATTTTTTACCCATTCTTTATTAGCTTTGGGATCGTTAGCATCCATAATGAATGCTTTAAGCGGATAATCACAGTGCTCAATCTTAGCTTGAAATAATTCAAGTACTCGTTTATTTGCTCGTTTCATTGTTCGAACTTTATCAAAGGCAATGATTTGATCGCTAGTTTTATCAAAGGTTAATAAGGGCTTAATGTTTAATAATCCCCCGATAAATGCAGATGAATTTGAAAGACGCCCGCCCTTAACAAGGTTTTTAAGATCATCTACCACAAACAATTCGTCGATTGTTGAACGAAGATTAGTAAGCTTAGCGATGATTGTGTCAGGATCAATATTTCGCTCGGCTAAGGTAGCTGCATAACGCACTAGTTCACCCATTAGTGCCACGGTAATCTGGGAATCAAACGGAATGACGCGAATATCTGAAACCATGTTGGAAATTTGAACCACTTGTTGATATAACCCAGAAATCGTTGCAGCGAGATGAATACTAATAACGTTATCATAGCCTTCCTCAGCGAGCCGATTATACAAATTAATTAATTCTCCAATTGGAGGCTGAGAAGTTGATGGTAAGGTGGTGCTTGCTTCTAGTTTTTCATAAAATTGTTTATTGGTTAAGTTAACGCCCTCTTCAAAACTTTCGTCCGAAAAGATAATTTGGATGGGAATTACCTTAATGTTATGCTTTTTAATTTCTTTCATCGGCAGGTAAGCAGAACTATCAGTAACAATTGCTGTTTTCAAAATTTTTCCTTTCTTTGATTACTACGTATTCTTTAAACTATTTTCTAGACGATTTAATAATATTTTTAATAAATTTTGCTCTTCGGTACTCCATTGATCAAAAAGTTTTCGCTCAAATTTATCGTAATTTTGCGAAATTATCTGACATGCATCGGTCCCCTGATCAGCTACAGAATAAATTAATTGGCGTTTATCTTTACCAACTGATTGTTTGTGAATTACACCCTTTTCTAACAAGCGTTTTAATTGGCGTGAAAGTGTTGAAGTGTCAAGAGTAGTTGTCTGAGCAAGTTTTTCCTGCGTATTAATGCCGTCACTAATTGCCAATAACAACGACCACTCAGAAACAGTCAGTTGACCGGTTTTAGTAATCGATAATAAATGTTGTTGGTATCGTTTGCTTACGTTTTGTAACGCCTTTAAACTACTTTTCATCAGTCCAGCCTCCAAGCATAATTATAACATTAATTGCCTGTTACAAAATCACGTAAACTTAACATATTATACCAGTTTTAATCATAATCAGTTATACTAAAATTATGAGAAATTAAACGGAGGTTCCTTTATGACATTTGATGGTTCTTTTACCCATGCCATGGTTCACCAGTTAACACCGCAGTTAACTGGTGGCCGGGTTACTAAAATTAGTGAACCGTACCCCAACGAAGTAATGCTCATTATTCGTGCTAACCACACTAATTACCAGGTACTCCTTTCAGCTAACCCAAATTTTGCGAGACTACAACTGACCAATCAATCTTTCACCAATCCCCCAGTTCCTAGTAATTTCACTATGACTCTAAGAAAACACTTGCAAGGCAGTTTTCTAAAAGAAATGCATCAAGTTGAAAATGATCGAGTCGTCCATTTTCATTTCACCACTCGTAATGAAATTGGGGATGAGACCCAGCTGGTACTAGTAATTGAAATCATGGCGCGTCATAGCAATATCATTTTAGTTGAAGCACATAACCGTAATATTATTGACGCTGTTAAGCGAATTGGCGCTGATAAAAATCGTTATCGAACATTGTTACCAGGGGTGAAATATCTCAATCCGCCCCAGCAGGATCGGATTAATCCGTTCACCATGACTAATCTAGAACTAATTCATAAACTAGTGCATAATTTTCCAGCGGTAAATGTCTTAGCTGAACAATTACAGACAAATTTCCAAGGGCTTAGCTATGAAACGGCGCTTAGTCTAGCGGAAACTATCCACAATCCAAATTTAGAAGTTAACACTGCGGTTACTAATTTCTTTGCAAATTTTGATAATCCAAAACCAGTTATCATAAAAACAAGCAGTGATCGATTAGACTATGCGGCTTTTCCATCACCTGATCATCAGGTAGTGACAAGTTACGACACGTTAAGTTCCTTGTTGGATAATTTTTATCAAAAACAAGCTGAGCGTGAACGCGTGCGTGAGTTAGGATCCAGTTTATTCCAAGTCACGCGGACAGAACTTAAAAAAAATCGGCGAAAACTTAAAAAACTCAAGAAAACACGTGAACAAGCTCAAACCGCAAATGATGATCGAATTTGTGGTGAATTGTTGATGACCTATTTAAATAAGGTTCCCGCTGGAGCCACTAGCGTTAGGCTCCCCAATTTTTATGATGAAAATCAACTATTAACGATTAATTTGCAACCAGATCGATCAGCAAATGGTAATGCGCAACACTATTTTAAGCAGTATCAAAAAAAGAAAAACTCACTTCAATACGTTACTACCCAGATTGAAAATACCAAAACTGAAATTGATTACTTTGAAAACCTCACGAGTCAGTTAGAGCTCGCAACTCCCACAGATTTGGTTGACATTAAAACTGAATTGACAAACGCTGGCTATCTTCATTCCAAGCAAAAACATTCCCGCGCTCGAGCTAAAATTAGTCAGCCAGAAAAATTCATGGCTCCGGATGGAACGCTCATTTTAGTCGGGAAAAACAACTTCCAAAATGATCAACTAACTCTAAAAACCGCCGACAAACGTGATTATTGGTTACATGCCCAACAAATTCATGGCTCCCATGTCATTATCAAGTCGGCAAACCCCAGCCCAGAAACTTTAAAAGCAGCGGCTACCCTAGCTGCTTATTTCTCTAAAGCACGTGCATCTGCTAACGTCCCTGTCGACTTTACCCAAGTCAAACACGTTAAAAAGCCTCGTGGTGGGAAACCTGGCTTTGTTCACTATACCGACCAAAAAACCATTTTTGTCACCCCCACCCCTGCTGCAGTTACAGCATTACGATCCTAAAAAAATACATCCAATAGTTATTAATAA
>NZ_ALXG01000017.1:0-36327 GCF_000512295.1 Fructilactobacillus florum 8D | reverse complement strand
TTATTAATAACTATTGGATGTATTTTTTTAAAATGTTTCTGTTTCATTATCAACCGCTAACCAAGCTCCAATTTCGAAATTACGGCGTTGTAAATCTTTACTGATTCCTAATTCACGAAACGGAAAAACGACCTGCATTTTTAAAGGATGCAGTTTAAATTGATCACTATTAATAATTTGACTTACATAGCTTATGTCAAAATGACTGGTATACATCTGCATTAATAATCTAATCCAATTAACTCCTGTAGCATGGTTCAAAAAAATCGTTTCCGTAATTCTTAGTGGTGTAATGCCACTGAGTTTATAATTATTAGCACTATTTTTATGAAAAACAACTTGGATTAGACCGGTCAACTTGGTTTTTTGGACTGCTGCAACTGCTGTGTTAGTCAACTGAGCCAGTTCTGGAGTTTGCGCCGGAACGTAGTAGTCGGTTTGTTCTTCCAAGCCATGCTTATTACAATCAGTTCGGCACCGAAATCCAACCGTGGCAATGGGGACTACGTCAGCTTTAGTTACCAACAAATCAACGCCCACCTCGCCATCAGGAACTTGCCATTCTCCAGTATTCTGATCAGGTGGTATGATAATTAATTTAAAAGAATGCTTCATCTTCTGCAATGCTCGAATTAAATAGTGGCGATTTCCGGGAAGAAATACGTAGGCGGGTTTTTCAATTGCGATAATAGCCTGAATTTCTCCTAGCTGAATCGGTTCCACGTACTGGCGATCACTCAATTCTGAAATTAGTGATACGGAGTTGGGATTGTTGTTTAAAATAATCGTTTTGATACCTAATTTTCGGAGCTGAATTAACATCTCTGCGGTATAAGTATCAGAGGCTGTATTGGGTCCTAAATGATTGCGACCTTTTCCAATAATTAACGCACTATTACTACTTAATTGCGAAACCTCTGAATTTAAACCGTACGTACTGTAAAAAGCTGGCAGTCTTTCTGATAATTCTCCCGCCGTAGGTTCAATCATTTTATATGTTTTGGGACTAGGTAATTCTTCTTGTAGATTTTGTACTGATTCATTACTAGTGTTCCAAAAATTACAAAACATTCCATTTCCAAAGCCATATCGATTTCCCTCGGCAAGTGCTTCTGGACGTAGTTGATTTTTACGCACAAATTGAATGACATTCAAAATATTTTTCATAATCTCAAAAAGTGCTGGATTAATCTTAGTTAACTCACTCAAATCGGGCAATGAGTAACCCCGATTAATTGCTTCATATAGAATTAACAGTTGTTTATCGGTCGGGTGCAATAATTGTTGGATAATTTCATCTTCACTTAATTCTGAATAGCTAGGTAGTACGTCTTTAGGACTAGGCTGGGAACTACGTAAAGCATGCATAAAAGCTGCTTCAAAGTTCGAACCAATGCCCATGGCTGCTCCAGTTGCCTTAGCTCGCCCTCCTAATTCAGGATTTGCCATTGTAAGATAGTCAAATGACCAAATTGGAATTTTAACCGTGATATGATCATACACAGGTTGTAACAATGGCGTTAGTCGATGATAGGTCGCCGGCAGTTGCATTACATCTAAATCCTGATTAGCCAAGATATTAGCAACAACCATTGCTAAGGGATAACCACTAGCATGCGTTACTAAAGCCGTCGCACTGTTGAAAAAAGGATTTACTTTAAAGACATAAGGGGTTTTCGTTGTTTGCTCAATCGCAAACTGAATGTGGCAAACCCCTTCAATACCTAAACAATCTAACAATCGAAAGGTCAGCGCCCGTAATTGCTGAATTTGATTAGCGGTCAAAGTCTGCGCAGGTACAAAAATTACAGAGTCAGTCGCATTAACTTTGATGGGATTCAAATCCTCCAAGGAAGACACAATGAGCTTATTACCGTGGCGATCACGCACCGCCACAATTCCAACTTCTTGATAATCACCAACAGATTGCGCTAGGGTTAATTGGTGAACTGGAGATTGCTGGAATAGATCTTCAACGTTGTTATTTAATTCTTCCATATTTTGAAAAACGTGGCGATGCTGCAGGTTCTTAGGAGCATCAACTGCTTTAATCGCAATTGGAAAATTGAGTTTGGTGAGCGTAGCTCGTAATTCAGAAAAATTAGAAACAAAAGTTGAGGAAACTACCGGAATCTGATTGTTGATTAATCGTTCAGCAATCACGGTGTTGGCTTGCTGATTAGCAGTTTCAGTGCCAAACAAAGCAAGATTGTTTTTGTGTAAGCCAACTAACTTTACATTTAATTCGGCAAGTACGCCCTTTCTTGCCAAACGTTGCACAATTTTCAAAGCATTCTTTTGACCAAAAATTGGGGTAATTGCATCAATTCGCTGTTCTTTTAAAACCCTAGTGACACTTTCAGTCGTTGGATTAGCAATGATTCGTTGTTTGACCGGAAGTTCCGTTAGTAGCAACGAGTAGGCGTTGTCATCAATGACATAACAATCAATACCGAGTTGCTCCCAAACTGCAATGGCTTGATAAGCGGCCGCATCTTGTTCACCCTCATGACCAATGTTAGATGGTCCGCCACCTAGAATGAGAATCCTTTTAAATTCCGAATTCATTATTATTTAATCTCCTTCGAACTAGGATACTTTCGGTAAATTCTGCAAATAAGTCCAGACCACTATCAATGCCACTGGTTCCTTCTGGTGAAAATTGTACCGAAAAAGTTGGATAATCACGGCTTCGCAAACCTTGAATTGAATTATTAATTAGATCAACGAACGTAATAATCAGTCGATTATTATCAATCGACTGGCGCTCAATTTGATATGTTTGCGATTGATCCGCATAGAGAATGTCATTGGTGATAATTTGTCGAATTGGATGGTGATTACCATGGACCCCACTTGCCATTTTCGTAACCGTTGCGCCGTTTGCAATCGCAATTAGTTCGTGCCCCAGACCAATTCCAAACAACGGCAAGCATGGTTGTAGCTTGGTAATCGTCTCTAACACCGTATTATCGATTTCTTCTGGTGCTCCCGGTCCCGATGAAATCACAACGCCTTCTGGAGCCAAACTAATAATTCCCTTAAAGTCGGTGTCCCACGGCACCACAATAATGTTGCAGTTTAGTTTTGCTAATTGACGAATAATCGATTCCCGCAGACCTAAATCAATAACAACAATGGTCATTCCACTCCCAGGCACCAGATAAGGTTTGGGGGTTGCAACGGCTTGAATTTGTTGATTACTAAGCACTGCAGCCGTTAGTTGATCAAAAGCATGTTCATCATTTGTATTAACAATACTTGCCTTTTGCACGTGATGACTTTGTACATATTGTCGCAGCGCTCTAGTGTCAATTTTCCAAATTCCTGGAATCTGTCGTTCTCGTAAAAACTCACTCAAATTTTGTGCCTTCAGAGGTGATTGATTAATATCTTCACGTTGATTTACTACGATTCCCTTCGCACTAGTGATAATTGATTCATAATTTTGCGGATTTGTTCCAATATTTCCAATTGACGGTTGGGTAAACATAATAATCTGATTATGGTACACCGGATCAGTAATGGCCTCCTGATAACCGTTTAAATCAGTATTAATGATTAATTCTCCCGTCGTATTCGAGAGATCCCCAAATCCTTCTCCTAAAAACGAAGTACCATCGTCTAAAATTAAGTATCTCTTTTCCAACCTAGCACCTCACCTGACCACAATCCTTGCAACTACGGTTGTTTAATTTCAACTCCATCACGATTATCAATTTCTGAGACCAAGACCTTAATGGTTTCTTGTTTTGAACTAGGAATATTTTTCCCGACAAAATCTGCCCTGATTGGAAGTTCACGATGACCACGATCTACTAACACTGCTAAGTTAATTCGTTTTGGTCGCCCAATCTCATTGATAGCTGCTAAGGCTGCCCGGACAGTTCTCCCCGTGTATAAAACATCATCAACCAAAATCACATTCTTATTTGTAATATCAACGGTATTTTCAGCGACATTGCCAGCCTTACCAACTGATTGCTGATCATCACGATATTTTGTAATATCCAATTTAATCACGGGGACGTCTGTATTTTCTAATTTTTTGAGTCGATTAGCAATTCGATCTGCTAGGTAAACTCCACGGGTTTTAATCCCAATTAGAATCAAATTACCAACACCTTTATTTTTTTCAATAATTTCATAGGTAATTCTAGTTAGAGCTCGTTGCATTGACATACTATCCAAAACTACTTTTTCATCTTGCATAATAATCTCCTTATTTATTGCTGGTAGCGCATTCTGAGGGTTGTTAGTGTTTTTTTGAAAATTGGTGGTACCGGACTGGTAAAATCTAGTTCTTCGCCTGTGACGGGGTGCTTAAAACCTAACTCGCAAGCATGCAGAAATTGTCCATGACCCCTAATTGTCTTACGTGGTCCATAAACCGGATCCCCAACTACTGGATGCTGAATAAACTGTAAATGTACTCTTATTTGATGAGTTCTTCCTGTTTCTAGTTGGCATTCGATTAGCGTGTAATCAGAACCAAAGTGCTCCAATACCCGAAAGTGAGTGACTGCTGGACGTCCTCCGGTAACCACCGCTTGCTTTTTGCGATCTGTATGGGACCGTCCTAATGGTGCATCAATTGTTCCCTTTGGTTGTTTGAGATTGCCATGTACAAGTGCTAGATATTTTCTGCGATTGGTTTTTGCTTGCAACTGCTGAGAAAGTGACTCTTGCGCTTGTTTGGTTTTAGCAACCATCAGTAATCCAGAGGTATCTTTATCAATCCGATGTACGATTCCTGGTCGAATTTCACCGTTAATTCCAGGTAATTTTGTATGATACAAGATTGCATTAACCAAAGTATGGTTGGGATGCCCTGGTGCCGGATGCACAACCATTCCTTGGGGCTTATCCACTACTAGTACTTGATCATCTTCGTAAACAATTGCAAGTGGCAACGGTTCTGGTTGAACATCGATTGGTTCTGGGGTTGGGATCTCAATTGAAATTGTTGCCCCGGGCTTGGGTTGGTAATTTGCTTTATGTGACTGTTCACTAACCGTAATTGCTCCGGTTGCAATTAATTGTTGCACGCGTGAACGACTTAGATCCGAAAATTCAGCCGCCACCAGTTTATCTAAGCGGTCTGTTTGAGCTGGAACTTTCATTTCCCGATGATCCATTACTCTTCTCCTCGTAATATCCCGATCATAATTAACAAAACTCCAAGCGTTAAATAACAATCGGCTAAATTAAAAATTGGAAAGTTGAAAATTTCCAGTTTTAACATATCGGTCACAAAGCCATTTACCAATCGATCAAGAAGATTTCCAACCGTCCCAGTTAACATCAAACTTAGCCCCCAAAAGAGCCAAGCATTATTCCGATTAGTAATTAGAAAATAGCTAAACAATACTAAAGCAATCGCGGCTAATAGCGTAAAAACCCAGGAATGCCCACTTAAAAAACTCCATGCAGCCCCTGTGTTAGCTAGATTAGTTAGCGATAAGATTGGTGGAAGAAACGATCGACTCGTTCCAAGTGGAATTGATTGTCTTACAAATCCTTTCAATAACTGATCAATTCCTAGCAAAATAAGACTACCACCCAGAGTAATCCCGTACTTAACTAATTTTTGTTTAGAATAATCCACTAATTTCCCCTTGATCAGTTATTTTCATGTTACTAGCGGCCGGCATGGTCGGTAAGCCGGGCATGGTAATGATCTTACCTGCTTGTGCAACAATGAATCCGGCGCCTAATTTAGGTTCTAGCTTGGTAATATGAATCTCAAAACCAGTTGGAGCCCCCATTTTTTGGGGATCATCGGTTAAAGAATACTGTGTTTTAGAGATGCAGACAGGTAATTTATCCCATCCTCGTTGTTTAATATCAATTAACTGCGAGTGAGCGCTTTCGCTAAAAGTTACCTTTCTTGCCCCGTAACTTCGTTGCGCAATTTTGGTTAATTTAAGTTCTAATGAGTCTTGTGGCTGGTAGGTTCGATGAAAATCTGC
Source organism: Fructilactobacillus florum 8D (assembly GCF_000512295.1). Classification (NCBI taxonomy): domain Bacteria; kingdom Bacillati; phylum Bacillota; class Bacilli; order Lactobacillales; family Lactobacillaceae; genus Fructilactobacillus; species Fructilactobacillus florum. Next base: position 30,355 of record NZ_ALXG01000017.1, on the reverse strand, counting down.
AGTTTGATCGCATGCTTTTTGAACCAGTTTGCCTAATTCAAGGGCCCCCGCACCTCCATTTTGAAAAGTAGTAGTAAGTGCATGGGGAACATGACGTTTTTGTAAATGCTGTTCAAGTAGAGCAAGCTCTGCATCCGTGTCGCTGGAAAATTGATTAATGGCCACGATAACTGGTTTTCCATAAGCTTCCATCGCATGTACATGCCGATCTAAGTTTGCAACCCCTTGTCGCAACGCCGGCATATTTTCTTGATCCAAAGTAGATTCTGCTTGATTTCCATTTAGTTTCAGGGAACGAACAGATGCTACCACTACCACCGCATCGGGGGTCTTTTGTAATTGTGGCGTGACTAAATCCATGAACTTCTGTCCGCCTAAATCTGCTCCAAAGCCGGCTTCTGTTAGAGTATAGTCAGCAGTTTTAAGCCCTAACTTCGTTGCCAAAATACTGTTGCAGCCCATCGCAATATTGGCAAACGGCCCCCCATGAACGATTGCTGGCGTTCCTGCTAGCGTTTGAACTAAGTTTGGTTGCAACGCATCTTTTAAAATAATGGTTAATGCATCTTGAACCCCAAGATCGCTAACTAGAACTGGTTCTTGCTTTTGATTATACCCAATCAAAATCTGTCCTAGCCGATGCTTTAAGTCTGCTAAATTAGCAGCTAGACACAAAATTGCCATGATTTCACTTGCAGCTGTAATACTAAAAGAGCTGTTAGCGGGTTGCTGCTCACGCAGTTTTCCTCGTTGCAGCTGAATTCGACGTAATCCTCGATCATTAACATCCTCTACTCGATTCCAGACAATGTTATCAGGATCAAGATTGAGTGGGTTACCGTGAAAAATAGAGTTATCGATCAAGGCTGCCAGTGTATTGTGAGCCTCTGTAATGGCATGTAAATCACCCGTAAAATTAAGGTTAATTTCAATCATGGGTTCAATTTGGGAATAACCACCGCCAGCAGCCCCGCCCTTCATGCCGAAAACCGGTCCCATGGAAGGTTCACGAATAGCAATAGCCGTCCGCTGTCCTAGCTTTGTGAGCGCATCACCCAGTCCAATTAATACGGTCGACTTGCCCTCTCCAGCCTTAGTTGGATTGGTGGCCGTCACCAGGACTAATTTTTGTTTTGTCTCTTGATCAGGAACTTGATTACTGATCTTTGCAATCTGATTTCCATAAGCAGACTGGGCGGATGAAGGAATATTTAGTTTTGCTGCGATCTTACTAATCGGCTCTAAGCGAGCTTCTTGAGATATTTCAGCATCTGTTTTCATTGCTACGCCCTTCCTTTTAACTATTTACGACCAATTAATTCAGTAAACTCAATTACAGAATTAGTTGGTAACAACAAGGTATAGGTTTTTTTGTCGGTTTCAAATCGGACCGTATTTCGTTTAGCAGAAACATGATGAATATCACTAATTTTAATCTTTTTTCCAAAGGGATTCAAAACCCGATGGATTTCAATCTCATCTTTAGTGATATAAATTCTACGAAAATAAATCTGTAGCCAGCATAATAATAAAAACAGTCCCAAAAATGCCAGAGTGATATTTTGAAAGTGAGTGATCTCTAACCAAATGATGATTCCCACAAATAATACTATCAACGTCCAACTCCAGTAGATACAGCTAGTTAATAGTTGTGGCTGATATAAAAACTTTCTCTTTTGCGTTACCATAATAATCTAATCCACCTTAATTTTGATTGGAGTTTTTAATATGTATTTTAAATTATATTCTGACGGAGCATACCAACCACGTAACCAGCAAGGAGCTGGCGGCGTGATAATCGTTTCTCAGCATCAGCAAAAACAATTAAAGACATCCTTCATTGCTACCAGCAATCATACCGCAGAATTTCAGGCTTGTATATTTGCTTTTACAAGCTTAAAACAAAAGCTAACTACATCAGAACGCAGCTCAGCTATCGTAACTTATTACACCGATAGTCGACTGGTTGCAGAAAGCATCACCAAGCAATATGCCAAGCACTATCAGCCACAGGTCGATCAAATCATCGCCCTACAAACTGAATTTAAGTTGGTATTTAATAACTGGTTGCCAGATTCACATAATCATGGTGCTCATGAATTAGCTCAACAAGCGCTACATCAAGTGGATCAAAGGTAGTTCGCAACTGGTTGGCTGTAATAACCCAGCTCCAAGTCGGGGTTAGCTACCAAGTCGGCTAATAATTTACCCACCATCGGTCCGGTTGTTAAACCTGAAGAACCCAAACCAGTGCCAATTAAGACTTTTTCATGACGTGGAACCTTACCAACACACGGAGCAAAATCTGGCAGGTAGGCACGCGTCCCAACCCGTTGGTTTTTTACCTTCAGAGGGTCAATCTTTCCTAACCAGGGAGTTACTACCCTAAGTAGTTTAGCACGAGCTGCTGCAGTAGGTTGTAAATTAAACTCACCATGATCTTCATGGGTTGCTCCCACTAAAACTCGACCATTTTCTACAGGAATCAGATCAAATTCTGCTTCTGGCATAAGTACTGGGCTGCTTACAGCACTCCAATGTGGTAATTGCAACTCCAAGAGCTGACCCTTTTGCGGATGAACTTTGAGCTTAATTCCTAATGGTTCCAGCACCTGAGCTGTCCATGCTCCAGTTGCTAGGATAATAACGTCAAATGAACAAACCTGCTGCTTAAACGATAGTTGTTGCTCGGACAACAGAGTAGCCGTACCTTTTCGGTATTCAACCTGCTGAGCTCGTAATTTTTCTAATAATAATTTACAAAAAAGAGCTCCATCCAGCCGACTGCCACCGCTAATCAAAATCCCCGGAGCGGGAACTGCTTGCAAAAATGGTAGTTGCCGATGGATTTCTGTTTGGGAAAGCTGCTTAATTTCTCCGATTTGAGGAGCTTGGTGCCGACGTTGCAGGGCAAGTTCATACAGCTCATCCAATTTTTGTGGTGCTGATCTAGTAATGATGGTTCCGCAATTTTGGTAGCAAATAAGGGGCAGTTGCAACTCCTGACTAAGACGAGCCAATTCAACAGCACCCGCTCGAGCTAGATGATACCAACGTTGATTTCTTCTTTTTGATAACCATGGTGAAATGATCCCAGCTGCTGCCTTAGTCGCCTGCCCTATGCCAGCATCAAAGATAGTGATTTCGTTAGATGGATTATTCTGTTTTAAATAGTAAGCAGCTGTTGTTCCAACGATTCCCGCCCCAACAATTGCAATTTTGGTGGTCATTTAATCCCCACTCTCATTTCGTTTTCCCCAGAATTGGAAATAGTCAGTTCGAATCCGACCATTATATAATTTTCGTCGTTTAGTCGCCGGCATCCCGTATTCCGTTTCAAAATTTAAATCACTGGTTAAAAAGTACTTCGACCAAGTGGTCAACGGAATAAACACTTTTCCTAGATCATGATACAAGGAAACTGCCTGTTGTTGATCACCTAGCCGTTGTCCGTAAGGCGGGTTGGAGACAACTACTCCGTGATGTAAATCCGTATGGAAATCTTGCACCGCAAGTTGTTTGAAGTGGATATCATGCAGCAACCCAATCTCTTGGGCATTAACTTTCGCATAATTAATCATTTCTCCATTTACATCGGAAGCAAAAATTTGAAACTCGCTGGTATAATAAGCCTGTTGATCAGCTTCATCACGAAGCTGATCAACTAACGTAGGGTTAACCCAATCCCATGCCTCACAAGCAAATGACCGTTGAAGACCAGGGGCAAGATTACGAGCAATTAGTGCGGCTTCGATTGGGAGCGTTCCAGAACCACACATTGGATCGACAAATGGCATCGTCTTTGGTTGCCAATTAGTTAATAGTATCAGCGCCGCTGCCATATTTTCTTTGAGGGGGGCTGCTCCCTTAGCAACTCGATAGCCACGCTTGAAGAGACTGTCCCCAGTGGTATCTAATAAGACGGTCGCTTGATTTTTTACTAACCGAGTCTCAATTGCATACGTAGCACCGGTTTCTGGCAAACGGGTGTGCCGCGCATAATAATTACTTAACTTTGCAACAATTGCTTTCTTAGTAATTGCTTGGATATCAGGGACACTATGCAGTTGTGATTTTTGAGACCGACCGGCAACTGGAAAAGCGCCTGTCAAGGGAATCAAGGTTTCCCACGGTAATTTTTCAACATTATCAAAGAGCTCTGTGAAACTAGTAGCACTAAACGATCCCACAACAATTTCAACTCGATCAGCCGTTCGCAACCATAAGTTGGCCTTAATTACGTCAACAATGGTGCCTGAAAACATCACATGTCCATTTTCGGTTTGAACTTGATAGCCCAGTTGCTTGAGTTCATTCGCTGTTAGTGCTTCTAATCCAGCAGCACAAGTCGCCATTAATTTAAATTTTTGCATAATTTCATCCTCATTTTTTCTATAAAAAAAGAGTGGGAAATCCCACTCTACCTGATTGGTGCAGGCCCCTGTAAGCCATGTTTTGTGCTCAATTAAAGTATCAGGAACAATAATTGAGTAGTAATCATCTATCTCAAGAATCATTGATTCTTGCCCTACACTTAGTTCTGATTTCCGTGTGTAAAGCTCCCCTACCAAAAGTTTGGGTTTCCCGCTCGCGGGGTTTACTGCGTTCCAGTGATTCAATTTCTTGAATCAATCGTCTCTATAGCACCTTAGGAAATACTACAACATAGATTAAAAATCCTTAGCTGCCTCTTTCGCCGTAACTGTTAAACAGTCCCTCGGCTTATTTTTTCACCGGGCACGAACACTACAAGCATCACAGCTTGTGCGAGAGTGGACTTTCCTCAGCCAGCCCGTAGGCTAACCGCGATTACTCAGGACCTGCACCAATTAAACCCTAATTATTTTCGCCAAAGACCCGACGTTCCAAATTGGATAACCGCTTTAAAATATCCATATTAGTAACGTTAGTTTCATCCGCATTCCCATAAGAAACTGTTGCCGTACCGTTATTCCCTAACGGAGCTTCCTGGTAACTTGGCTGTGGAGCCGCCTGCGGCTGAACGGTTGGTTTCGCCTGCAATTGCTCTGTCAGCTGTTGGGTTTCGGTGGTTAGCTGTTGAATCTGTTGATCTTGTGACTGGATGGTGTTTTGAAAACTCTCGTAATCTTTAATCACCTGATCCAAAAATGAATCAACATCAGTCGGATCATAACCCCGCATCTTTTGTTTGAATTCTTTTTGGAGAATGTCTTTTGGTGTGAAATTTATATTAGCCATCATACCACCTCCTACGTTTATTAACTATCATATTCTAACACAGCCTTTTTTACAAGTCATCATTATCAGGGTTTAAGCTTTCTGCTGTTTCTTCTAAATCATCAAAATCAATGATTTGAAATGGATATACTTGATGCTCACGAAACTGTAGAATTGCCTGGTAATCATATTCCGGCTTTCCTAACTGTTCAGTGTCATATACCAATAACGCCTGGTCGGTATGACTAAGCATAAATTGTTGATAATTTTTCAATTGCTGCGGACTCGTATACGGATGTTCACTAACTGAAGCAGAGAAGTCTGCCCTAGAAAGGGTTGCTTGCAAGCGAGCGCGGTTTGCTTCATTCCACTGAGTACCAAAATCGGCAAAAGGAAGGATAACCCCAATCTCGAATTGTTGGGGATACTGTTGTTTTAATTGATGAGCAATTTGAACAGTCCATTGCTCTATCCCTAACTGAGCACCTGTAATAATCCACGTACACCCAGCTTCAAGCAACTGTTGTAAAGCTGATTGCAACGCCGTGAACACCACTTGAGCTTTAGGATCTTTTGGATTAAAAATCCCTAATTCATAGCTGCGATAGCCAGTAATCCAAGCTCTACTCATAACATCTCCTGGATAAAAGTTTAATTACACTGTTGATATTGCTATAATTGTATTACATTTAATGAGAGCTCTTCAAATTCAATTAAATTCATTGAGGAGGTTACTGTGACAATTCATTATCCTAATGGACATCAGTATCACCCTCGTCCGTCCCGTCTGCGCCACACCAATCAGCTAGACAGCATTAGTCACGCTGATCGGGGAATGTCGTTGGAACAGGCCGTTAACGAGAGTAATCAATATTATCGAGCTCGTAATAAAGCCGTTATTCACAAAAAACCAACCCCGATACAGATTGTTGACGTATCCTATCCTAAGCGGAGTGCAGCGGTAATTCGAGAAGCTTATTTTCAAGCAGCCTCAACAACCGATTACAATGGAATCTACAGGGGGCACTATATTGATTTTGACGCTAAAGAAACTACTAACAAGACTTCGTTTCCTCTAGCCAATTTTCATGCACATCAAATTCAACATCTAAGAGATTGCTTCCAGTTGGGAGGAATCTGCTTTGCCCTAATTAGTTTTAAACCCAGCAATGAACTTTTTTTGCTCAACGGTCCCGACCTATTTTCAGCTTGGGATTTACAATCCCAAGGGGGACGAAAATCTATTCCCAAAAAACAAATTACGCAAAAAGGATATGCACTTCCCTATCGGTTTAATCCAGTTATTCCATATTTAGATGCGGTTGATAAAATCATTGCCGCTCACAAAGGAGAAAAAAATGAGTTCTGACGAAACCTATTCACGTCTACAAAAAAACAAGCGCAAGGCTCGACCATTCCTTCATATTTTTTTGTGGATTGTTTTCTTTGTTTTCTTACTATTTTTAATGGGCGTGGGACTATTTACCTATTATGCTGCTTCGGCTCCTCACGTTTCCTACCATACACTTTCAAGTGATAATTCCACTACGATCTATGATCGAAATGGGCAAGTTATTTCTCGACTAGGAATGCAAAATCGTGACTATGTTAAACATCAAGACATCCCAGAAAATCTAAAAAATGCGATTATTTCTGTCGAAGATCGCCACTTTTACCAAGACAAGGGAGTTGACCCCATTCGAATTGTCGAGGCGGGAGTAAGCAATATCTTTGGTCGTAGTGGTGGACTTCAAGGTGGCAGTACGCTAACCCAACAGTTAATTAAGTTATCGGTTTTTTCAACTAAAGCCTCTGATCAAACTTTGAAGCGGAAGGCCCAAGAAGCTTGGCTAGCAGTCAAAGTCGACAAGGACTACAGCAAACAACAAATCTTGGAATTTTATATCAATAAAGTTTACATGGGAAATAACTCCTATGGAATGCAAACCATTTCCCAAACGCTCTACCACAAGCCGCTTAACCAATTAGACTTAGCTCAAACAGCACTGCTAGCTGGCTTGCCACAAGCACCCGTTGCCTATAACCCTGTTACTAATCCTAAATACGCAACAATTCGTCGTAATCAAGTTTTAGATGCAATGGTTAAAAACAAGGCCATTAGTCAGAAACAAGCTAACCAAGCAAAACGTCAAAACGTCCAAAATGGTATTGACAAAGCCAATGTCAATAAAACTCCAACTCAAAAAGACGAAAAGTATGCCGATGCATATATTAGTCAAGTAACCCAAGAAATGCGCGCCAAGGGCTTCAACCTCAATGCCGGTAATAAAATCTACACCAATCTAGATATGAATACCCAAAAACATATGTATCAACTAGCTAACGACGATAATGCCGGACTGGCTTTTAATAACAATGATTTCCAAATTGGTGCCACCATGGTAAATCCCCAAAATGGAAAAGTCGTTTCCATGTTAGGAAGTCGCAAACAAAACGTTCTCTTTGGTCTGAATCGAGCAGTTCAAACAGATCACTCTAGTGGTTCAACTATGAAACCACTCATGGACTACGGTCCTGCAATTGAGTATCTTAAATATCCAACCTATCAATCGATGAAAGACACTCCCTTCACGTACCCTGGTACCGATAAACAGTTGAATGATTTTGATAATAAACATCAAGGAACCATTACCATGAGACAGGCCCTAGTTCAATCACGAAATATTCCTGCCATCCGGACCCTTCAGGATGTGGGAATTCCACGCGCCACTGAATTTTTAAAGGGATTGGGAATGACCTTCAAAGAACCACTCAATTTGCAAAATGGGATTGGAGCCTACATCTCTTCTGAACAAGAGGCTGCTGCCTATGCCGCATTTGCAAATGGTGGAACCTATCACGAACCTTACCTAATTAATAAAATCGTAACACCAACTGGTGAAAGTAAGCAGTTCAAAGCAAAGAGCCATCGAGCTATGTCGCCTGCCACAGCTTTCATGATTACCGATATGCTTAAAGGAGTCATGACTGATCCACAGGGGTCTGGAACAGCAGCAAATATTGCTGGTCTCTATCAAGCTGGTAAAACGGGAACAACCCAGTATCCAGATAACTACCTCAACCAAGTTCCTAAAAATGCAAGCATGGATTCTTGGTTTACTGGTTATACCAAAAATCTCTCCCTTTCGATTTGGACCGGGTTTGATCGACCACTGGAGCCAGACCACTATCTTTCTGAACCACAGACGAAAATTGCCCAACAATTTTACAAACAAGTTATGGAACGAGCATCTGAAAATCAACCTAATGAAAACTGGACAAAACCTGACGACGTTGTCAAAACAAAGAAAAATGGGCAAACTCAGTATTACATTGTTGGTCACGGGGCTGATCAGACCCAACGGGTTAATACTACTGCTAGTCAGTCGCAACAAGCGGCAGACAACCAATCCGTCGTCCCCAACCAAGCTGATAATAAGCAACAAGATCAGACCACTAATGAACCTACGAATGGGATGGCTACTCCAACCGAGCAAACTCCTACCCCAATAAATAATGATCAACCCCAAAACACCCCTACTCCAAGCGAAAACCAGCCATCGCAACCAACCCAAAACAATAACCAACAGCCTCAAACAAATCAACAACCAGACCAGCAAAATCAACCTAGTCAACCTGCTCAACCACAAACTGATTCAAATCAACAGCAACAACAACAACCTAACCAGTAGCATCAGTAATTAAAAAGCTCTGTAAATTCTGAGAAATCATCTCGGTTAATTTACAGAGCTTTTTTAATTTTTATCAATTTTAAATAACGGAATCTGTGGGGGCTGTTGTTGTCCATCGTTAGCGGTCATTTCTCGATTAGAACGGTGCTGTTGATATTGCTCCACTTGAGCAGCCGTTTGTAAATTGGCTTTATGCCAATTTAATAAAATTCGATCCATGTACCGCAGATTATAGACCTGATTTAAGACGGCCTCCCGCAGAGCCAATTGAATTAAGTCATTCCCATAGTGATCTTGATCAAACCAACTGGTAATGGTCTCTAGTTCAATTGGGGAAAGCATTCTTCCAAACTCTTTACTGATCATCTGCACCGTGGTTTGCCGCTGATTAGCGCTACTCTCAATCGCTGGTGCTGAGGTAGTAGTCACTTCATCAACATCTACTTGTTGCTTGAGTAACTCACTTATCTTTTTGCTTAAGGGACGCAAGCTATATTCATCGCGATCATGCTTACGCGTGATTGCAATGATTTTTTTTAACACTAACTGATGTAATTCGTCATACACGGTTTGTTCAGATAAACCTGTAATTTCCGCTAAACTTCCTGCACTTGGGAAAAAGACCTGTTGCTGACGCTGGTATTGCAGTTCTAATACCAAGACTAGTTCCACCGCAGTCAACCCAAGTTGTTTGAAATTTGTCAACAAAAAACCAGAAATACTTAGGGAACCGCTCTCTAGATAGTGAGCGAATTCTTGCTCCATAATGCTAGCCTCCTTCTTTGCTAAAGATTTTTAATTACTTTAGTAACTTTTCCCTTAGAGAAGTTAATATAGACATACTGATGTGCCCCCTGCCTGTTTCTAGTTGAAACCAGCCACACCGGCTTATTCTGCTCTACAGTTAGTCCTAAATTCGTAACGGTCGCAGCCGTTCGATGACTTGCAATTTGTGATGCCTGTGTGGCAGAGATTCCGCTTGCTTGCCGAACGATTTGAACAGCGTGCCAATTATTACTCATAATTGCATAAATCGGTTGTTTTTGCTGGTTACGTCCAGCAATTGTGTAGGTGGGGCGCCCCACATTAACCGCAAAAAAATGATCACTTTTGTCAATCTTAGCATAACGTTGTGCCACGGCCTGTGACGTTTTTTCTGCTTGGGTCAATGGCCGCCGTGCTAAATGTAGGATGACACTCGTTATTATAATCAATAACAGTAGAATTAATAAGGCTAGTTCCAATCCATGGATCAGCTTGCGTCGTCGGATTCTTTCTTTTCGCATACCATACTCCCTGCTTTCTTAAATTCATTTTATTATAGCAAACGCCAGCACCCTCGACTTAACCTGAGTCAGCTATGCGCTAAAAAGTAACGCTGTGCCGCAATAATCTCACCAATGGTTCCAACTGACACTGATCCCAGTTCATCTAGAGCTGACCAAATTTGCTTGCCATATTTTTTGGTCAGAATGCGATCATCTAATATCGTAGCAATCCCTGTATCATTTTCACTACGAATTACGCGTCCAATTCCTTGCTTTAAGGTTAGAATTGCTTGTGGTAGTGAATAACTCACAAATGGCTGCTTATGAATTGCCTTTAACTGAGCGGCATGAGCCTGCATCAATGGGTTTTGGGGCGCAGCAAACGGTATCCGGGGAATAATTACTGATTTGAGATAGTTGTGAGGAAAATCAACGCCCTCCCAAAACGAACTGGCTCCTAGGATAATTGAATGCTGATTGCTACTAAAGCGACGCATAATTTTTTCTCGACTGCCGGAAATATTGCTAGCCAAAATTTGGGCAGGAATGCGCTTATTTAATTTTTGGTACACTGCTGCAAGTAGGGCTTGCGAATTAAACAAAACAAGGGTCGGGGTTGGCGCAGTTTGATAGATCTTTTGAATGGAATTAGCCAGATAAGCAACATACTCCGGATTATTTTCATTGGCTGGTAATGGCATTTTTTGCGCCACCATGATATTAAGTTGCTTTTTTAAGTTGAAGGTGGTTTGGAAGCGTTTCATTCTAGTATTTGAACGCTCAAGCCCCAGTTGTCGATAGATGAACGGCGCTTTTTTAGAACTGAATAAGACCGAACCCGTAAAAACTGCTGGTTCAAAATATTGATAGATATCGTCTTGCAATTCTTGATCATGGGCAAACTCGGTCGTAACCAGGCGCAACTGTGTTGCACTAGCATTCGGACGATAGCTTAGCCAAAAAGCTTGCATTGCAACTGATGATCGTTTGACCACTTGTGTAACTTGGTTTAAAAAATCAATTAAATTGGAAACTTCTTGGTTGAATTGTAAAAATAGTTGATAATCAGCGGGAAGCCAACGAGTAGCACGATTTTGGATTTTATGGTTAAAAACATCTAACTCCTGCTTTAAGTGCCGTGTGGCTCGCATGATCGACTGCCATGCCGTTTGATGTTGTACTTTAAAATATTGTAAATTGACTGCTTGTGCTAAAGTACCTGTATCCTTTTTGGTTTGAAATTGCTTAGCAAATAAGGTTAGCAATTCCTGATAACTGATTCCTAGCTGATTAGTTATCTGCAAACACTTGCTTAAGGTTTGTTCTAAATCTGGATCATTTGCGAGTAGTCCCATCAAATTAGCACCGTGGGATGTTTCAACTAGATGCTTAATTTTACTTTCTTGCTTTTTCACCGTTCCTAGGGATAAGGTTACTCTTCTAGTCTGCAAAAACGCATCCGGCAACTGCTGTGCTTCATCAATTACCAAATATGGCTTAGTCTGCAATACCTTTGTCAATCGCGCTGCATGTAAACATAAATAGGAATGGTTCGTAATAATCACATCCGCTCGAGCTAAAACCTGTTGTTGCCTAGTTAGAAAATCATATGGTTCTTCCGATTGTTGCTGAGCGGTTGGAGTGGTTTGATAATTAATCTGTGCTAAGAATGGTGCCGTTTGATTAAAATTTAATTCGTCTAAATCACCGGTCATAGTTTCAGTTAACCAGACTAACAACTGCGCCTTAATGAACTGCGTCAGCTGATTACTCTCATCCAAAAATAATTGGTCAGCAAACCGATTCAAATCCAAATAATGCTGTCGTCCCTTCACAAGGGCAACATTAACCTTTAATTTAAAAGTCTGCGACAATGATTCACTTACTTGCTGCAACTGTTGTTGCAACAAGATCGTAGGCGTACTGATGACAACTGGCCGATTTTTTTGAGCTAAATATGCCATCGGCAATAAGTAGCCAAGCGTCTTCCCACTCCCAGTTGGAGCCTCCAGCAACAAATTGGTAGCGGTTTTGTTTGAATCAGCATAGTTACGGTAGATTAAATTCATCATGGCAGCTTGCGACTCGCGATATTGATATTTAGGTGTTAACCATCGTTCTTTTTGTTTTTTAGTCAATGGAAACTTGGTTTGTGGTTTACGGAGAGCTTGTTGCTGCTGACGGGGCTTACGAATAATAATTCCATCTAAGTTAAGCCACTGATTACCTAATTTTTGCGGCCCAATTTGTCTGTGCTTCTGTAAAACGGTCTTAAAGACACCCATAGTTTGTTTGGGTAAAACTAAGCCAATTGTGACCAGCGTTTGTAAGGTTAGCAACGGAAGCTGCTCAATCTTTTTTATCAGGATTAGCAGTAAAGCTGCGGTTGCTGCTGCGTCACTAGCAGAAGAATGAGGCTTGCGGTGCTCAATTTTAAAATGGCGACTTAAATCCTGCAAACGATAACTAGATAGCGTTGGAAACAAAATTTGCGTTAAAGTAACCGTATCAACAGCTTCAATTGTGAGTGGTGGATATCCGGCACGTTCAAAAGCTTGATTTAAAAAAGGAAAATCAAAATTGACATTGTGCGCCACAAAAACAGTTGCTTGCAATTTTTGATAAAGCTCCGCTGCTACTTGATCAAAGCTGGGTGCAGCCATAATTGTTTGCGCAGAAATCCCTGTAAGTTCCGTGATCTCCGTTGGAATTGCAACATGGTCGTTAATATAGGTGGAGTAACTATCCACAATTTGATTGTGCTGAACAAAACTAGCGCTTACTTGAATAATTCTAGCCTTTCCGGCCATGCTGGTGCCAGTTGTCTCAAGGTCTACCACCGCAAAAACTGAATTAGCGTCCATATACTTCCTCAACTTTCGTAACATCATCTACCGTGATTTTACTACAAATTTGTAAAATTCGTTAATTATCCTGTGGGGGATCACGTTCAAATTTTAATTATGCTAAAATGAAATAGTTAGAAAGCGAGTAATTGATTATGCTAGAATACGCGGTTGGAACCAGTCATGCTAAAGTGATTTTCTTAGGGGAACACAGTGCCGTTTATCGACAACCAGCGCTGGTTTTTCCTCTACCAGGAATTCAAACCATTGTAACGATCAGCCCAGCACCCACAAAAACTTCCGCGCTCCAAAGTGATTTTTATACCGGAGCATTGGATGCTGCCCCGGAAGCATTACAGGGACTTTTAAAGTTACAAGAGCAGTTGGATGATAAATTGAATCCCCAGCACCAACCACTCAAGTTTACGGTTGAAAGTAACATTCCCGTTGGGCGTGGTATGGGATCGTCCGCTGCCACTGCAAGTGCACTTACCAAGGCCTATCATGCTTTTTTTTCTGCTGATTTATCAGCCCAGAACCTGGGTCAATTTACCGATCTTGAAGAACAAATTACCCACGGCAATCCCAGTGGCATTGATGCTAAAACGGTAAATGCCAATCAGCCAATCCTATATCAGCACCATCAATTTCAAACAATTGATTTCCAACTGGCCGGCTACTTAGTAATCGCCGATACCGGTCAAAGCTCCGCTACCAAGGTAGCTGTTGCTCAAGTTACTAAGGCCATGCAAACCAATCCAGCACCAACGCAAGCAATTATTGAACATCTAGGTTTGCTAGTCCAACAGTCATTAGAGCTCCTGCGCCACCAACAATTAAACCAAACCGGCAAACTACTAACTGCTGCTCATCGTGATTTACAAAAGCTAGCAATTAGCACTACAAAACTAGATCTGCTCGTTCAAACCGCTTTAGAAAACGGTGCTCTAGGAGCCAAATTAACCGGCAGCGGTCTCGGTGGTTGTCTGCTTGCTCTAACTGATAACCAAGAGACTGCTGACTATTTAACTACTAAACTTCGCGTAGCCGGTGCCGTTAAGACTTGGAAACAAAATTTAGCCGATTTAAATCCATAGGAGGATTGTGACCGTGAGTAATCAAACAGCAACCGCCCGGGCCCATACTAATATTGCCTTAATCAAGTATTGGGGTAAAACTAACTCTAAACTAACCATCCCTACGACCAGTAGTCTATCGCTAACGCTTGATCATTTCTATACGGAAACCAGTGTTACTTTTCAACCAGAATTGCAGCATGATCAAATTATATTTAATCAAAAGTTACTGTCGGAAAAACAAGCTCGGCGCATTAGTAATTTCTTAGACTTGGTCCGAATTCAGAGCAACTGCCAAGCATACGCACTTGTAGAAACCGTCAATCACGTCCCCACTGCGGCTGGGCTAGCTTCATCTGCTTCTGGTTTTGCAGCCCTTGCTGCTGCTGCGAGTCGCGCCAGTGGCATGGATTTGTCAAATAAAGAATTATCGCGCTTAGCCCGCAAGGGTTCGGGTTCGGCGACCCGTTCGATTTACGGTGGCTTAGTGGAGTGGCGCCACGGAATTGGTGATCATAGCTCTTATGCAATGCCTCTGTCTGAATCCCCGCAGTGGGATTTGGTGGTGATCGCCCTCTTATTTGATAAAAAACAAAAACAAATTTCTAGTACCATTGGTATGGAAAGATCAAAACAAACTTCTCCCTATTATCAGGACTGGGTAAAACAGTCTGCGCTTGATCTCAAGCAAATTAAACGAGCCATTCACCACCAAGATTTTACTAGTTTTGGGGAAATTGTCGAAGCAAATGCCATGAACATGCATGCCTTGACCATCAGTGCCCAGCCTAGCTATACTTACTTTAATGGACAGACGATTCAGGCAATGGAACTAGTTCAACAGCTTCGCAAGCAAGGAATTCCAGTCTATTTCACGCTCGATGCCGGTCCTAACCTCAAGATCATCCTACAGCGTTCAAATTTAGCTGCAGTTAAAGCCCGTCTTACAAGCGTTTTTGGCCAGGATCAATATGTCGTGGTAGCGGCTGGTCCAGGTATTCAATATTTGAAGTAAAGGATATGCATAATTTGATTACAACAAAAGTTTCGGGAAAATTATATCTAGCCGGCGAATATGCTGTGGTTGAACCCGGCTACTCTGCGATCATCGCTGCAATCGATCGATTTGTAACCGTTAGATTGACCCCGGCACTAGCTGCAACATCAAGCGTGATTACCTCGCACCAATATGAAAATCACACTCTACGCTGGGATCGTATCGGTTCAAAAATGGTGGTTGATAATCGGGATAACCCGTTTCAATACATTTTATCGGCCATTAAAGTTACCGAAGACTATGTCGAAGCACTACATCTTCCAATGAAAAAATACCAGTTAGATGTCAATAGCGAACTTGATAATGGAAACGGTAAAAAGTATGGCTTAGGTTCCTCGGCTGCTGTGACCGTTGCAACCATTATGGCCGTGTGCCAGTTATATCAGCTACATCTGTCACGCGTTAACCTATTCAAGTTAGCAGCAATTGCCCATTTAGATGTTCAGGGAAATGGTTCTCTGGGAGACGTTGCTTCTAGCGTATTTGGTGGATTAATTTCTTATAGTTCGTTTGATCGACAATGGCTTATGAATTTTCGTCACAAGCTAATTCTGCCAGACTTACTAAAACTAGAATGGCCTAAACTAGAAATCATTCCATTAAAAATCCCAGCAGCACTTCGTTTTTTAGTAGGCTGGACCGGATCCCCTTCATCTACTTCGCATCTGATTGACCAAGTAGAATTGAAAAAAGGGAGAACGCAAAGCCAGTATCATCAATTTCTCCATGCCAGTCAAAAATGTGTACATGAAATTACTAATGGATTTCGTCAAAATAACCTTGAACTAATCATGAATAATATCAAGGAAAATCGCCAATTGCTACAGTCACTGAGTAATACAGAACACGTCGACATTGAAACTCCAAAACTTCAAACCATGATTAAAATTGCCGAGCACTATGGTGGTGCTGCCAAAACATCTGGAGCCGGCGGTGGTGATTGTGGTATTGTTCTCATCAATAAAAATGACGACATCCAATCATTGCTGGCTGATTGGCGCAAAGCGGGAATTGATCCACTTAATTTAGCAATTTACAATTATACGGGAGAAAATTTGTGACCAGTCGACAATCTCATCGCAAGGACGAACACGTGTCACTTGCCAAAAAATTTCATTCGGACGTTTCACAGGCCGGCTTTCAAGCACTTCGCCTGTTACCAAACGCCCTACCAGAAAGCGATTTCACTAACGTTTCACTGAAAACTACTTTTGGTAAATTAGTCCTAGAGCTTCCCTTTTACATTGAAGCGATGACTGGCGGGAGTTCTTTTACAAAAAAGCTTAACCAACAGCTTGCTCACGTTGCCGCTGAGACTGGGTTAGCCATGGCCGTTGGAAGTGAAAGTGTCGCTTTAAAAGACCCTACCCTTCGAGATAGTTTTTCAATTGTTCGCAAGGTTAATCCACACGGGCTTATTTTTGCTAATTTAAGTGCTGGGGCTAGTCTAGATGAGTGTCATGCTGCACTAGAATTGGTCCAAGGTGATGCGCTGGAGCTCCACTTAAACGCTGCTCAAGAGGCCATTATGCCTGAAGGAGATCGATCATTTCATTGGGCTGAGCACCTGCAAGCAAACGTGGCTGCAAGTCCGGTTCCAGTCATTTTAAAAGAAGTTGGTTTTGGGATGACTCAGGAAACAATGCTGACCCTGCGTAGTTTGGGAGTCCAATATCTTAACCTAGGTGGCCACGGTGGTACTAATTTTGCTCAAATTGAAAATTTTCGCCGCCCACAAAAGGACTTTGCCTACCTGAGCGACTGGGGACTCACTACCGTGGAGTCTCTGTACGAAGCCCATGCCGTTCCCGATATGTACATTGCTGCCGCTGGTGGAATTACAAACCCATTAGAGATCGTTAAAGCATTATATTTGGGAGCCGATGCCGTGGGCGTAGCTGGCACTCTTTTGACATATTTAATTGATCACGATGTTAACGCTACAATTGAACTAGTTCGAGAATGGATCACTGGATTACGTACTATCTTTGCTTTGTTGGGAGTCCACTCAATTGCAGAATTACGCCAGCGACCTGCCGTGCTAAGTTCCGAACTCCTTACCTATTTACAGCAGCGCAACTTATCCTAATCTAAGTGCATTATAAAAGCCTCCATCATGAGCTCAGCCATGATGAAGGCTTTTTTGTAATATTTAGAACTTATCAAGCTTAGATTTGAAAGCGGAGTCCCTTCGGAAAGAAATTTTTCAACGTTCCCTGCACTACTTTACCAAATCCAATCGGCATTCCCTGACAATCAAGCAAATACCACCCCTTAGGCAACTTGGGATCGACGCTTAGCGTATCCCCATGAACATAGATTTGCCACTCTGCTCGCGTTAAAGTTAATCGCTTTTGCACTGACTGTGGCTTTAATGCCAAAGCTAACCCGTATGCCGGTTCAAGACGTTGTTTTTTAATATTTGCGACTGGGGTTCCCGGCCGCATCACTTTAAGTTGCTGCAAATCTGGAATATCCGGATGATAACTGTACAAAGTTTTTCCAAATGATAATAAATTCGTCGCCGGATCCACTGTAAATTCTGTAGATACAAGCTGTTGCCACCATTTGCGTAGTTCGCCCGCTACATTGCTACGCTGCGTTTTTATCAGCGAGCCGGCGGCATCAGTCGGCTCGTACCGTAATTTAGCGATAAAGTGACCATCTCCTGGTAAATTTTGCGGAAATAAACGTACCGTATCCGCCAAGGCTGGATTTTGATTTGCCCATGCTGGACGACCGTCCTCCATCCCAGCTGTTTTAGTTATGGGAACTACTTTAAGGGGGAATTCTTTGAGTAGCCAAGCAATTATTTGTTCATCTTCTTCAGGAGCAAACGTACAAGTCGAATATACTAATTCTCCTCCCGGTTTTAACATTTTAAGGGCGGCTGGTAAGATAGTTCGTTGGCGCACCGCACATGCTGCTGGATAATCTAGAGACCAATACTTCATTGCTTGCGGATTCTTACGAAACATCCCCTCCCCAGAACAGGGAGCATCTACTAAAATTTTATCAAAATAGCGGGGAAAATGGCGGGCTAAGCTGTCCGGATCCTCATTCAAAATCAAAGGGTTCCAGACGCCTGCTCGTTCTAAATTTTCAACTAAAACTTTAGCCCGACTACGATCAATTTCGTTAGCAACTAATAAACCGGAGTTATTTAACATGCCCGCTAATTGCGTGGACTTGCCCCCAGGTGCTGCACAAAGGTCCAAGACCCGCTCTCCTGCTTGTGGATTCACAACCTGGGCTACTTGCATAGCCGATGGCTCCTGACTATAGACGTAACCGCTTTGATGTTCAGGAGTTTTACCAGCCACCTTGCCGTAGTAACCATTAGGAACGGTTGGAATTGGGTGACTTAAATCAATCGTAAGGTTAGCTGGAGGTTTTAGCGGATTAATCCGAAAGCCATGGACTGCTGGTGCTTGGAAAGAATCCAAAAATGGAATTGCTTCTGCCCCCAAAAGAGCTTGATATTTAGAAATAAATGCTGGTGGTAATTGCACAATTAATCATCCTTAAATTTTTGAGTAGCAGTGACAGCTGCTTGCCAACCGGCGTAGCGATGTTCTCTATCAGCAACCGTCATCTGCGGAGTGAAAACTTTTCCAGCCGGTTGCTGGGATCGTAAGGCGGCTAAATCACGCCAATATCCGACCGTCAGACCTGCTAAATAGGCAGTTCCGAGTGCTGTAGTTTCAGATAACGGCGCACGTTTGATTGGTTTTCCCAGTAAATCTGCCTGAAATTGTAATAAATAATCATTCTGTGAGACCCCGCCGTCCACTACTAAACTTTGCAGTGTCAAACCAGTTTCTTGAGCCATGGTATCCAGAACTGCACGCGTTTGAAACGCTAACGATTCTATCGTAGCCGCAACCATTTGGCTGTGGTTCGTATGAGCGGTTAATCCCAGAAAAGAGGCTTGTGCCCGTTGATCCCAATAAGGAGCACCTAATCCGTTAAAGGCTGGAACCAGATATAAGTCAGTTGACTTATGACTCGCAGCAGCGATCTCTGCTGACTTTGCTGGATCCGTAAGTATTTTTAGCTGACGGTGTAGCCACTCAATCGCTGAACCAGCGGAAAAAATGCTACCCTCAAAAGCATATCCTACCTCATCATCATCGAGACTACAGGTTAGCGTTGTTAAAAGTCCGTGATTTGAAAGACGCCACTGTTTTCCAAGGTTCATCATGATGAAGGCTCCGGTTCCATAAGTGTTTTTTGCCATTCCGGGTTGTAAAGCCAACTGTCCAAACAGCGATGCTTGTTGGTCTCCAGCAAGAGCAGCGATAGGAATCTGAACTCCCATAAGCGTAAAGTCCTGCGTATAACCATATAAATGACCAGAGGGATAAACCTTCGGCAACATTGCTGCCGGAATCTGAAAGAGATCTAATAGTTCTGGATCCCACGCTTTCTGTTGAATGTTATACAGCATCGTCCGACTAGCATTTGTGTAGTCGGTTGCATGTACTTGACCGTTAGTTAATTTCCATAATAACCACGTATCAATCGTCCCAAACAAAAGCTCTCCCTGCTCTGCTCGAGATTGAGCTCCTGGTACCTGTTGTAAAATCCATTGGATCTTTGTAGCAGAGAAGTACGCATCCACCAACAAACCCGTTTTCTGTTGGATTAAATTTGCAAACTCAGGTTGTTGCCAGTGCTTAGCAATTTCGGCCGTTTGTTTTGACTGCCAAACAATGGCTGGATAAATCGGTTTCCCTGTAAGCCGATCCCATACAATTGTAGTCTCGCGCTGGTTCGTGATTCCAATCGATCTAACCTTGTAGGGAGGCGTTTCCGTTTGAAAAAGAACTTCTGAAACTAGTGTTTCCGCTGTATTCCATATCTCAATCGGATCCTGCTCTACCCAACCAGGATGTGGGTATGACTGATTAATTTTTCGTTGTGCTTTTCCAACCGGTGCTCCTTGCTGGTCAAACAGCATTACTCGAGCAGAGGTGGTCCCTTCATCAATCGCCATTATATACTGTTCATTTTTCATTAATTAACCTCAATCAGTTCATGATTTTTTAATTATAATCCTTCTTGCATCGGGATGCCATGCTAGCATTTAGTCCAATGCACAAATCGGTTTTCGCCTGACTAAAGGTGTAAGATAGTCGTTAGCAATTTAAAAAATTAAGGAGCCCATATTTATGGAAACAAATTATTCCGCTTGTACCAGTATTTTAATTGGAAGAAATGCAACTGTTGACGGTAGCACCATTATTGGTCGCAATGAAGACTGCAAAGCAGCCTGGCCAAAACGGTTTATCGTGCACGAACAACAACGCGTTGCCAATCGAAAGTTTTGTTCTAAGGCAAATGGTTTTCAGTTGGCATTACCAACAGTTAGCGCCAAATACACAGCGACCCCGGAGTGGACGTCACAAGACGGACTTTTTGAAGAAGATGGAATTAATGAAGCTGGTTGTGCGATGAGTGCCACCGAAAGCACCTATGCCAATCAGCAAGTTCTCAAGTTTGATCCCCTGGTGACTGATGGCATTGGCGAAGAGGCCATGGTAACCGTAGTTCTCCCGTACATTAAAACAGCCCGTGAAGGAGTCGAACGACTTGGTCAGATTGTATCAAAATACGGAGCTTGTGAAACAAATGGCATCCTGTTTTCTGATCGGCAGGAGGTCTGGTACTTTGAAATCGGTTCCGGTCATCACTGGGTAGCTCAACGGATTCCCGATGACTGTTATGCTGTCGTTGCCAATCAGATGGCAATTCAAACCATTGATTTTTCGGATCATCAAAATTTTGCTTGGTCTGCTCAAATCGTGGACTTCGTTAACAGCCATCAGCTTAACCAACACAAAGATAATTTTAATTTTCGCCTAATTTTTGGAACCCAAACATCCCAGGATACCAGCTATAATACGCCTCGGGTATGGGACGGGCAACGTCAGTTCAACCCAGAAATCATCCAAGAACCTACTTCACAAACCTTACCATTTTTACGAAAAAGTTCTCGATTACTATCAGTTTATGACGCTCAACACTTTCTAAGCTCTCATTATCAGGGAACTCCATATGATCCTTTAGGTGACGGACCAGCTAACCAACGTCATCGTTTTCGACCAATTAGTTTAGCGAAAACCCAAGAATCACACGTGCTCCACTTACGTCCTCAGCTCCCAGCCGCCGTGGCTAACATTCACTGGCTTTTGATGGGAGTGGGCGCTCAGAGTACTTACGTTCCTTTTTTTGCTGGTCTTACAGACACGCCCAGAGCCTACCAAATCCCAGTAACCGCCACTTATGATTCTGAATCTGCTTACTGGACGTTTAAGTTAGTAGGAGTCCTGGTTGATCCCCACTACCAACAATTTTACCCCCAATTAGTAGCGGTTCAAAATCAACTCCAAACCCAATTTCAGAACTTAATTAGCGAAACTGACCTTAAGGCACAAGCAATCAAACCCGAACAACTCGCACAATTAGCGACAGAAGCCAGCCACACAGCCGCCCAACAAGCTTTGACGGCATATCAATCACTGGCCGCACGATTAATCACCACTGCTACTGATCTTTCCCCACTTAATTATCAACAAGATTTAAATCTATAAGGAGCCTTTGTCCATAATGGAACAACCAACGAATCATAAAAAAATGAGTACTAAGTCATTGGTTTTGATGATTTTGTCATCTATCTTTGGCTTCGCAAATGTCACGGTGGCCTACGATCAGATGGGATATGCCAGTATTATTTGGTATGTATTTGCTGCCGTAATTTTCTTTTTGCCATCCAGTTTAATGTTTGCAGAATATGGATCCGCTCTTAGCAGTGCTAAAGGTGGCATCTATTCCTGGCTCAAAGAATCAATTGGAGAACGACTAGCTTTTATCGGTACCTTTATCTGGCTGTCCGCTTGGATTATCTGGATGATTGCCGTTGCTAGTAAAGTCTGGATTCCAGTTTCAAATATTTTCTTTGGAACTGATAAAACCACTACTTGGCACCTATTTGGCATTTTTTCTCCCATGCAAACCATTGGTCTTTTAGGAATTATTTGGGTGATCGTAATCACATTCATATCAACCCGTGGCTTTCAGCAAATCACCAAAATTGCCAGTATTGGAGGCTTTTTCTCCATCGGATTACCGGTGTTATTCGTAATCTTATCCAGCGTAGTTCTAGTCTTAAATCACGGCCAGCTGGCTGAACCAGTTCGGAGCACCGCTGTATTTATTAAATCACCTAATCCACTCTTTGCTTCTCCAATTGCCATCATGTCATTTGTTGTTTACGCGATCTTTGCCTACGGTGGCATGGAATCAATGGGAGGAGTCGTTGACAAAGTTGCGCACCCCAAACAAAATTTTCCGCGTGGAATTATCATCGGCGGTATCATTATGGCTTTGCTTTATTCGGTCACTATTTTCTTCGTTGGCGTGACTGCTAACTGGCAGCAATTGCTTGGTGGCAACCATGTAAATCTGGGTAACATTACCTATGTATTAATCAACAATTTAGGATATCAACTAGCCCTAGCACTCGGCGCATCAACTCAGGTCGCCCTTATTACTGGTCAATGGTTTGCACGTTACGCTGGTATCAGTATGTTCATTGCCTACATCGGTTCCTTCTTCGTGCTCAGCTATTCACCGATCAAGTCTTTTATTGAAGGTTCTGACCCTAAGTTATGGCCCAAACGAGTAACTAAGCTAAATCAACAACAAATGCCTAGTTTTGCCATGTGGCTTCAAGCTATTATTGTGTCCGTTATCATTTTTTTAATTACCTTTAGTGGCTCTGGTGCACAAAAATTTTACTTAATTCTAACTGACATGGCCAACATCTCGAGTACCTTTCCCTATCTCTTTTTGATCGGTGCTTTTCCCTTTTTTAAAAAATTAACAAACATTGACCGCCCCTTTGTTTTCTATAAAAATAAATATTTTACTAATTTTGTGGTTATCATTATCATGGTGGTCCTAATCTTAGGCATTGGCTTTACTGCCGTTGAACCACTCATGGAGCATGATTATCAGACCGCTTTTTGGACGATTTTTGGTCCCCTATTTTTTGGTCTAGTGGGGTGGATTATGTATGAAATCGGACACCGGAGTGCCCTACAAATCAAAAAATAATATGTCTATTAATATCTATAAAAACTAAAAAGACTAGCCCTTCTTAAGAGCTAGTCTTTTTAGTTTGATTATTCAAAAATCATTAAGCTTTCCCAGCTGATCCAAAGACCCTAATTCGATCTTCGCACATTGCCTCAAGTTGATCGCTGCCTGCGGTCAGAAAAATCCTTGGATCAAAGTTCTTGCCTTCTAAATCTTTGTCAGCTAGCACATACTTGCGAATCCCATCATGAAAAGCTAACTGGCCCTCCGTGTTAACATTGATTTTTGCAATTCCCAGCTCAATTGCTCGGCGGATTTGATCGTCATCAATGCCTGAACCACCATGTAGTACCAGCGGAAGCCGTTTGCCAGTCGCTGCGAAAATCGCCTCATCAATCTTTTGTAAGTGTGCGAAATTGAGCCCCTTCCAATCGGCCGGGTACTGACCATGAATGTTTCCAATTCCCACCGCTAACATATCAACGCCAACTTGAGCCATTTGAACTGCATCCGGAATTGCAGCAATCTCACCATTCGCAATTAGCCCATCTTCTTCGCCGCCAATAGTACCAACTTCAGCTTCCAAAGAAATCTGATGTTGACTGGTAACCGTACGCAAATCATTAGTTTTCGCTAAATTTTCTGCCAGTGGTAACTTTGCCCCATCAAACATCACGGAAGTAAATCCCACTCCAATAGTTTCAAGCGCTTGATGATAGTTTCCATGGTCTAAATGAATAGCGACTGGAACCGTAATATGCATTGCTTCGTGCAGATCAACTAACAAATCATAAGCTAAGCGAAAACTTCCCATATATTGGGCAGCTCCACCAGTTACTTGTAAAATGACCGGTGACTGGAGCTTTTCTGCTGCTCGCAAAAGCTCCTTTCCCCACTCAAGATTATTAACATTAAAAGCGGGTACTGCATAATGCTCCGCACGAGCTTTTTGTAACATTACAACACTATTTGTAATCATAACGACACCCCTTTATACTGTTACTCCCAATTTTCTTTCGTAAACGCAGCATGATCCCCATGTAACTGATAATTGGTAGCGGCTTGCTGTATCGCCTGTGATAAACTGCCAAGTCGTTGAGTA
This sequence comes from Fructilactobacillus florum 8D, assembly GCF_000512295.1. NCBI lineage: Bacteria > Bacillati > Bacillota > Bacilli > Lactobacillales > Lactobacillaceae > Fructilactobacillus > Fructilactobacillus florum. Next base: position 6,012 of record NZ_ALXG01000017.1, on the reverse strand, counting down.
TCATAAGCCAGATGCTCTAACATCGGCACTAAATCCTGGGACCACGTTAACCGCGAGTCGTAACCATACTGAATCCAGAAACTACCATGCTGAGGATCATCCCAGGCGCTTGCCCCATGATAGGGACGATCATCCAGTAAAATTCCACTGGCCCCACGCACCAAGCCCTTGTCATGGGTCATAATAACTTTTTTATAGAAATAATTGGTATCCCCGGCACCAAAATATTGTTGAATCCAGAGGAGTTTATCCTGCCAAGCGCTGGGATTATTCCATGGTGCCGTTGATAAAATATAGAGATCATATGATTTGGCTAACTCAGGAATCGCAGCTAGCACGCCAGAAATAGGTGGCAAGTCGCGAAAAATACCAGGAATTGTATCCGGACGCTGGCGATGTGTCGTAGCCGCCCGGTTTAGAACTGGCAATGTATCAACCAGTACGTTATCCATATCTAAGAATAATTTTATGCTTTGCTCCGTCATGTACACCTCGTTTAATTTTAAGTTCCAGTAGTACACAAAAAGCATAATAGAAATGAAGAGCGGTGTCAAAAGAGAGGGCGTCAATTAGGGATAAAACTATATCCACCATTAACATTCTACTATTTATCTGCTAGTTCATCGATTTTATTCCAGATATCTTGATAGTTAGTCGTAAATTGATAATAGATTCCGGAGTTTGTTAATTTATCAAAATATTTTTTTTGAATCTTCTGAATTTGTTGATCACCGATTCGCATGTTTTCAGCCTTGGTTTCTACAATTAGATATGGCTTTTCTCCATGACGATTTATCATAAAAATAAAATCAGGAGTTGTAGTGCCATGGTTAAACCGCGGAATTTTAATCGCTTCCTTCGGTAACTTGCCATAGACTACGACATCATCGTCATAATCATGCTTTAGTATTTCTAATTCCGGATCGACGCTATCATAACGTACCGGTGGTCTTTAATATAAGTATTTGGGGTCACCGTCAACTTTATCATCGCCATACGATCCGATTTTATTAGCTGAAACATAGTCCAAAAATTCTTCACTATCTGAATTATAAACTGATGTCGATGATTCAAAATTCAATGGTTGATACTCATAATTTTCAATCAATTTTCCTTCAAACTTTTTCACAAAATTTTTAACAATTTTTTCGAGAGTAGCTTCGTTAATATAATCAGAATTATTTCCTAGCTGATGACGCATCGTTACAATCATCAGATTATTTAATAAATTGATAGATAAACCTATTTGAAAATTAATTTGTTGTAAAAATTTTCCGTAATCCATCGTTAATCGCGTAGTCCCGGTTTCAGTTGTTTGATGGATTTCCGCTTGGTTACCGATTTTAATCTTCTGATTGATAGATTGCGTTTTCTGGAAAACAAAATTTTCTTTGTTATTAAAAATTTCACGTGCTATTTTTTCAGCCACATCATTAGTTCCATCACCATAAACCACCATTTGGCGCTTTGATAATGCTTGCCAAACATTTTTTAACTTTTTCCAATTTCTTTTTTGCAATTTAACCTTGGTACTAACTTTATGAATGGTTCGATCTATAACCCGATCATTTGCAACCATATCATGGTTAATGTTGGGATAACATTGCAACAAGGCTTCAAAACCGGTTGTTTTCTGACCATCAAAAACCACTTCACGCTTAAAATGATGATCAAAATCAATAATTCCCTTGCCACCTAAGTCATTGACAAGTTGTTGCTCATCAAACGTTCTATCTAACTTTTGTTGCTGATTAACAATTGCGCTAATCATTTCCTCAGTTAATTTTGTATGATCAAGAACAACGGGAGCATCATCATTGATTTGATTAACAAGTTCTTGAGCAAATTCTTTTTCGTCATAGCCAATTAAGAAGGAAAGCCGACTAGAAAATTCATCTTGTTTTAGGCGATGACCAGTCTCATCAACTGGCAATCGCAAACCACGTCCGACCTCTTGAATTTTACTATTTTCAGAACCAGGAGAATTATTTACAGCAGTGGAGTATCGTTATCATGCTTACGTCCAGACTTCTCAAAACATACATGTATATCTTGAAGCAAATTAATACTTGTCAATATTGCTTCTCCTTGGTTCAATTTAGGAATTTGTGACACTTCGTTCTGATTAAGATAGTTTTGAATAGCCGCAATTTCCTCAGAATGTGTCAAACGATGAATAACCATTGTTCCAATTTGCCCAAATAAGACTTCTGGAACATCTTTGGGGTTTTGCGTTGTTAAAAATAAGAATATACCTTTTTTTCGACCTTCTCTGGCAATTGATATTAACCCGCTTTCTTCACTATACCTGCTAACATATCTATGTAATTCATCTATGAATAGTACTAATGCAGTATCGTTAGTAGTTTTTTTGTCAATAATAAATTTTGAAATTAGGTCAACAATTGTTCGACCTGATGTGTCTGTTTTAGATATGTTTGACAAATTTAAATACAACGATTTTGAATCTCTGGATTTAATAAACTCTTTGAGTTTTTCAAATAAGTCTGTTTGGGTATCATCTTCATCGTTGTCATTGAAAAATTTTTCAATCAGGGACGATTGCAAAAAATATGTTACCTTTTGAACTAGCCAAAGACTTGCATTAAAGAGATTACCGTCATGTACAAACTCGTACTTACCGGTTTTTTTATCTGTATGTGGTTTAACTGCTTCATTGTTTATTTGATCAGGTAAAAGTTTTAAATCGAAAGCTTTATCGTTCACTTTATTAATTTTATCTAATAGGGTACGCACCTCAACTCCATCCTTTTTTAAAGCACTGTCTTTTTTATTGGACTTTTGATATCGTAGAGAATCAATTGCATCAGAAAGAACAGAAGCTTTATTAGAATCTTCAGGACTAGATACATTAAAAAAATCAATCCAAAATTGAATATCTACGCTAGCAGTTTTTAAAAAAATATCATCCCCTAAAGTAAATTTGTCAATTTCTTCTTTTTCAAAGGAATCTTGGTACTCACCTGTGGGATCAAGAATCAATACTTTTTTATTTGCAGATACGAGCTTGTCTAAAATAGTTAAAGACGATGTTGACTTTCCAGAATTTGTGGTACCTACTACCATTAGGTGCCGATCGAAAAGCGTATTTGGTTTTAATGACAAAGACTGATTTTCAAAACCATCTAATTTCATTAAGTTTTCTAGTGATGTTTGATAGCTAATTTTCTCATTCTCACTTTTTTTCTGATAGTCATTGATTTCTATTGATTTTAAATATATTGAAATTAATTCATTGTTCGCAATGTAAACTTTATCAGTAATCCCAACAGTTTTTAACCCGGATAACTTAAATTTATTACCGTCAAGAATCCCTATAACATTAACTGCAATTTCAGGGTATATAGTTTCTTCAATTCCATGATTCATTGCTTCATGTACCGAAGACGAAGAGTTAACTTTTGATTGGTATACTTCAGCAATAAATAACCCTTGGACACTATCAATAACTACCAAATAATTAATACTATTGGGTATTAACGATTCTAACCTAATATTTCTATGATTAAAAAGTGATAGGTTTTCAACTTGAATATAAGCACTATCGCGATAAACCTGAGAAATCATACCAATATAAAAATTACTTTTTGGAACCCCTCCATCCATCCAATTGTTAAAAACCTCTGGTTTTTCACTTCTTTTAGTATAAAAATAATCAATTGTCATCCATAGATCCTCCTAGATATTCTGATAAATCACCATTTAATGTTGCTTTTAAAAAAGCAACATTATAATAGTTATCCATAGCATTTATAAGTTCATTCAAATTACTATTACTATTTTGAGATTCATTAATACTAAAATTTGTAATTAGGGTAGATAATCCATCGTTTGTTTGTATTGCAGAAATTATCATACGAGCAATATGATTATCAGCAAAACTAAAACCAGTTGTTATTAACAAAGTATTTGGTTTATGCAAAAGATTTTGAAACTTGTTGAATAGATCAAAATATGGTTCTTGGTAACTTTGAGCATACTTATTAGAGCTAGGAAATACCATAATTGGTTCCTTTACCAGCTTTTTGTCTTTACGAATAATATTGTCACCTGATTCAGATCGCTCCCATGTTAGTGAACCATGAATTTTAAGAAGATTAGCAACGTTAATTTTGTAAATGTTCTCGTTTGTTTTGACATTTGGGACTTCCTTAACTAAGTTCCAATCAAACATTGTACTATCAAATTGAGGTGTTTGTGAAAATGAAAAGCCATCAAAAACAGTCCACTTCATACTTTCTGCAGCATCCTCTAATAACGTATCATAGTTTGTAGTGACAAGGTTTAGTTTGTTTTCAGGATTCGTAAGTTTAGATAAGACATTCAAAAATTTAACATGCTTAAAAGTGTTTCTGTCATAATTATAAGATGTTGCTTTAATAATAATATCTAAAATTATTTTCTTGGTATTCTTAAACTTTTCTTGGTCTGCTTCAGGAACGAATTTTTCATAAGCAAGGATATTAGACAAAAAATCTTCCAAATTAAATTCACCGTTTAATTTCTTTCCATTATCTAAAATATTGTCAGAATAACTACTCATTTCTGCCATCTCTGCAAGTGTGAAAACGTCAAAGTCCTCTTCATCTTCATCAAAATGATATTTTTTATCAGCAAGTTTTTTTTGAACCACATCAGCAATTTTAGCGACAGTCACGCCTGTTTTAGCTATTCCATGTTCGTCTGGTTGAAAATTGTTATCGGTTACTGACGCACCTGCACCAACCAAAACAACAATATTGTCAAACTTATTATTTAGGAATTTTAAAGATTCATTTTTTACCATTTTTTTGAATTCATCTAAATCAATCGAGTTATTATCTTCTTTTATTTCAACACCATTTTTATAAAATTTTTCATTTTCAGAACCCACTCCTTGACATAATTTAACGTTTTTTGATAACCAAAAAGGATCACGTTCATTGTCACTCATTAAAACACCTTCATTTTTATTTTTGTTACTTACTTTTTTCTGGAAATTATTTATAAGTTTCAATTAATCCACTTAATTTTCTAATATTAGCTTTTAGTTCTTTGTTATCTGCTACGGCTGTTAATTGAAGCTGTTGTTGCTTATCAATTAATTTTGTTAGATGTTCTATTTGTGAGTCTTTTATAGTGATATTGAATAGTATGTTTAAAGACATTCAATTCAGCGACAATCTCTCTAGTAGTTTTAGTCCCGATTCCCAAACCCCTTTTGTAATTCAGCTAGTGCTTTTTGTTTTGCTTGATCTTTGATTTTTATCATGTTCATCCCGTTTTCAGTTATTAATAAAGTATTTAACTGCGTCAAGTGAACGTCAATTTCTTTATCTAATAATTCATCATTATGCTTAATGTTAAAGAGTTTTTGACACTCGTCTTGAAACTTTCCTTTTGAAAAATTATTTAAGTCTTTTCTTCCATGTTTCCAAGTAAATAATAACCGATAACTGGTTTTTCCCAATCTTACAATATTCTTTCCTCATCGTTATTCTTCTAAATAACGTGTCGATTCAACTTTTATTGGTTTTATAACAACCTTATCCACATTAGATATCGGATTATATTATTCAAAGTCTTTGAGAGATTATTGTATAAAGCTACGATTTATATCTTTGATGATACCCTTTTCAATATTAACATAAATATTAGTTTTATCTTGATACCGATTATAATTTTATTTCATAAATTAGTACCTTCGGAGCAAAGATCCATCATTTTCAAACTTATTTAAGAAGTTTTCTAACTAAAAAAGTGCATTCAACTTAAATGAATAAACGAAGATAACCAAATTGCATAAATATAATTAGTTTTTCCCTAATTTAGTCAAGAGTACTTCGTTTGTTTACTATTCCAGTTTCCATTAATTAGATATAGCGACTACTCATTAATGATAGCCATTGGTAACTTCGTCAATATTATGCTCTCGCAGTGCATTTTCAAATTTATCAATGCTAAAATGATCGTTGCTATCAAAAAATTCTGGTAATTTTTCCTTCAATGTAT
>NZ_ALXG01000016.1:0-30480 GCF_000512295.1 Fructilactobacillus florum 8D | reverse complement strand
TAGCTCCATCACGTACGTTTTGCGCACCAGGAAGTGTATAGCTACCGCTAACATCATTAGTAACTGTACTGTCACCCTGATTATTATTAGTGGCTCCGCCAGTTGGCGTGCCCAGATTTTGATCAAACCTAGTTAAATTATTAGCATTAATAACACTCATTAGCGTGCTAGCATATGTTGGTGAGGTTGCATATCCATCCCGTTGCAACATCTGGGTAACTTGGTAAGCATCCCGAACCCCAAGCAAATTAGCATACCGCGAGTTCACATATAAGAAATTTCCATGATCCATAATACTTTCAGCAAAGCTTGGATAGGCACGGAATTTGTCATAAATCGTAATATAACGGCCATTCACAAATTCTTGTGTTTTTTGAATTGTATACTGCCCGTTGTATTCACCCTTAATTCCAAAGAGGTTGTTTCCAGGTGCAGAACCACCCCAACCACTTTCAACAATTGCTTGGGCAATCGACACACTTGGTAGTACACCATATCGGTTCCAAGTTTCAATTGCCCCAGCGGCCAATGAATCAATGAACGCAGAATGATTATTTGTAGCACTAACCAACTGAGCTACCCAGCGATCCTGACCAGCATAATTGGTGTAGTGCAACCACGTATAACCATCAGCACTTTGTTGTCCATCGTAATTAATCGTGTCACCAGCATTTAACTGTCCGGTCACGTTATAGCCCAGTCCAGCTCCATCACGCACATTTTGCGTTCCACTAACCGTGTACGTACCGCTAACAGAATTTGTGTCAGCTGCTGCTAGACTAATCACTGGAGTTGCCGTCTGCTGAGTAACTGGTTCCGTTTGCTGGTGATCCGTTGACTTTACGTCAGCTTGATTGGAAGTAACCGGGTGTTCATCCGTCGTAACTGTAGACTGATCATTCGTTTTTACCTGTTGGTCAGTGGTGTTAGGATCTGTCGAATTGGTATTGGTTTCAGTTTTGGTTGGTTCTACCACTGATGTTTGTTTTTCCTCGTTTGGTGCGACCGTGTTTGTGGCTGCATCAGAAGTTGTTGGCTGATCCGCCAACTGATTAGTTTCAGCAGTTGCAGTGCCATCTGTGCCCACTGACTGATCGGTAAGATCTTGTTCTTTAGTAGCGCTAGGCTGTGACGGCTCCGTTGCAACGTTCGGTTGCTGGTCCTTTTTCGAATCCGTCGTCGCAGCTGGTTCATCTGAAGGCTGCTTATTGGTTTGCTCGGTAACTGACTTTGTCTGGTCAGTCGGAGCGACGGCTTCCTGCTCAGTGGTAGAATCAGTTTGATTCGAACCGTTGTCCGTTGGAGTTTCCGTCGTTCCTGCTTCCTGGTGGTTAGCTGGGGCTGAAACCGCTGCATCCTTAACTGGTGTTTGTGTTTCAGCGTGCGTGGGATGACTAACTGCGAATAAAGAAGTAGATGCGAAGGTCACTCCCATTGCAATTTTTAGCCAACCATGCTTTGACTTGGCTAACTTTGCTCTGGTTTTATGTTCACCAGTGGCAAATACCATTTTATTGTGTGCTTTTGTATACTTATCCATATGTGTCCCCTTTAAACAATAAATCTATCTATTCTAACTACCTTATTGTAGCTTAAAACATTATCACATAAACATTACGAATTTTTTACAAAAAAACAACCGCAATTTTAAAATCGGTTGTTGGAAAAGAGAACATCATTATGTCAGCGGCCAGTCCCACGGATTTTGGTGCCACCGTTGTAACTTTTGTGCTTCTTCAGTAGTAAGTAACTGATCAGCTGTTGCCTGCTTTATTAATTCTGGATAAGTCAATAATGGATAAAATGGTATTTTTGCTTTAGTAAAATTCTGGTGGGCATCAGGAAAACCGTACGAAAAAATCGATACCACTCCTAAAACGTTCATGCCAGCTTGTTGTACCGCTTGAGTGGCACGCAAAACGCTACCACCAGTTGAAATTAAATCATCTAAGAGAACTACCTGATCCGTCGGCTGCACCCGTCCTTCAATCATTTTCCCGGTTCCATGATCTTTGGGCTTAGACCGCACGTAAATTAATGGCAACTGGAGCCGATCAGCAATTAAAGCTGCTTGTGGAATCCCGGCCGTTGCAACCCCACCCACAACTGAAACTGCTGGGAATTTTTTTTGAACTAATTCTGTGAGTGCTTGTGCTAAATTAGTTCGTAAGCTTGGATTTGAAATGGTTAAGCGAAGATCCGTATAAACTGGCGATTGAATCCCGCTAGCAAAATGAAAAGGCTGATTCGGATTAATTTTTATAATTTGGTCCTCTACTAACTGCTGCAAAATTCGTGATTTTAAATCAGACATTTTCCCCTCCCTGGTCTTGCCATGCTTGTTGGTAACGTTGGTAAGCAACAACTGGGTTATCACTTTGCGTAATGGGTCGACCCACTACGATCGCATCAGCTCCTGCTTGCGACGCTTGCATGGGAGTCGCCACCCGTTGCTGGTCTGCCACGGCATCACTTGCTAGTCTTATTCCAGGAACGACCAATTTAAAATCATTGGGAACATGGGCTCGCAAAGCTTTGACTTCCAAAGCTGAAGTAATTACCCCATCACAACCAGCCCGAACTGCCAGTTGAGCCAATGCGATTACCTGTTCCGTCATTGGCAACTGACAATGCTGCTCGCTAGCTAGGTCAGTCGCTGAAATCGATGTCAATTCTGTCACCGCCAACAGCTGTGGACGAGGTTTTTGCGCTGCCTTGGCTCCCCGGTCCAGTCCGCGGCGAGCAGCTTGCATCATGGTCGTTCCCCCTAAAGCATGGACCGTTACTTGGGCAACTCCCAAGCGACCTAGTTGTTCCAGTGCTTTTTCAACGGTATGCGGGATATCAAATAACTTTAAATCTAAAAAAACGGCTGACCCTAGCTCTTGAATTTCGGTCACAACCTGTGGTCCATAACGATAAAATAATTCCATTCCGACTTTAACGTTTGCAGGTACGTTAGCTGTAAAGCTCTGGAGAAAAGTAGTGGCATCTGCTAATTCAGAAAAATCTAATGCTACCATCAGCGGTTTGCTCATTATCAATCACCTCTCAAATCAAAAGGCACTTCTCAAATTCCAGAGAAGTGCCTACCCATCGCGCTATTATTGCTAATTTGGCTTCTCTGAACCAATTAATTTTTAGATTATCAAAATTATATTATAAAATCGGTAGTTGTACAAATTACATTTTAATGCTCTTGAGTTGTGCAGTGGTTCTATCCTTGCTTTTAGGTAATCTATTAATCCCAGACAGTGACCAATCAGGTAGGACAACTGATAATAAGATGACCTCGATCAAAAAAATTCATCAATTTCTCTTATTTTTTAAATTAAAACGTAATTCTAAATAGCCACCTTATTTATAATCTTTAAACACAAACTGAAAATATCACCACAAAGTTTCCCTTGCACATAATTTTATATTAGTTTAATTTAGCAATAAATCAGAATCAATAAAAAAGAGCCACTAAAACCTAACATTTTCCCTACTTGATTGGTTAACTAGCCTATCGCTGTGTTATAACCAGATTCCATGTAAAATCCCCAGAAATACGTACGATGATAGTAAATCAACCGAGTCTGTTATCTCAGCCGTCATGACCTAGGCAGGCTAAGAAAAGAACCTAGTAGTCAGATTTATTGTTCGATTGATCGGTGGCTGTGAATTGTACCACCCGGTCAGAAAGTTTAATTTGGGAGGTTCCTCATGAAAAATCATTCTAGCCAGCATTTTCCTATGACCAAGCGCCAAAAACTAGTGCTTTTTTCAGCTAGTTCTGGCTTTGGTCTTGAAAATATGGACGTCCTCTTCTTGTCTTTTACCCTCAGCTCACTGATTGCTGAATTTCATCTTACAACTGGAGCTGCTGGACTAATTGGTACCATTACTAACTGGGGCATGCTACTTGGTGGAATTTTATTTGGCTGGCTGGGTGACCGTTTTGGCAGGGTTCGCATCTTTTCAGTTACCATCTTATTTTTTGCAATTCCAACCGTTCTCATGAGCGTTACTACTAATCTAACCCAAATCTATTTTCTTCGACTACTTGCCGGCATTGGCGCCGGTGGCGAGTACGGGCTTGGCATTACGCTGGTTGCAGAGACGTTCCCACAAAAAATGCTCGGACGCTTGTCGTCATTAACCGCTTTAGGCGGACAGGTCGGGGCGGCACTGGCTGCCATTTGCGCTGCCTTAATCATCCCTGCCTGGGGATGGCGAGCACTATACCTCATGGCACTCCTCCCACTACTATTAATTTTCCTTGTTCGCAACAAGCTCACTGAATCTCCCAGCTTTATCAACGAAAAACCCGCTTCACGAAACAACCTTTGGCACCGTTTACGCCAAGATTTATTTGGGACAAGAACTCTCCGCAGAAATACCTTCGGTCTCATGACGATGGTTACTGTTCAAATTGCGGGCTATTTTGGTTTAATGAATTGGCTACCAACCATCGTTCAACAGCAAAGCCATTTGCAAGTTGCTGGCTCTTCTCTGTGGATGATTGCTACCATCATTGGAATGAGCATTGGCATGCTAACATTTGGAACCCTATTAGACCACTACGGTCCCCGTCGAACGTTTGGGATTTTTCTGATCGCTGCGGCAGGACTTGTGTACACGATTACGCTTGCTCACTCCATCGTGGTACTAATTATTTTAGGAGCAGTTATTGGATTTTTTGCTAACGGTATGTACGGCGGTTATGGAGCCATCGTAAGCCAACTATATCCGACCGCTGTCCGCGCTAGTGCCAATAACATTATCATGGGAACTGGCCGTGCTGTTGGTGGTCTTTCATCAGTAGTTATTGGCATTTTAATGGAACATTTCAACCTTCTAGTAGTGATGCTCTTTCTCTCCACGCTATATTTGATCAGTTTTATCGTAATGATCACGCTACCTGGTTTTAAAACTTATAATCACTAATATTACAAATAAAAAAATCCAGTTCTATGGTCTAAGTAACAGACTATGGAACTGGATTTCTTTTAATTTAAGTTCGGTTCGCGTTGCGAATATTGCAATAGATAAATTGCAACAATTACTAAAATCGCCCCAGCAATTTCAGCTAATGACAGTTTATCCTGAAAGAAAATTACACTTAAGATAAACGTCGATACTGGCTGTAGCGCATCCATCAAGCTAATGTTGGCAGATGACGTAAATCGTGAAGCATAAATTAAAGTTGAAAAGGTCAAAAGCGTTCCAAAAAATATTACTCCTAAAATTCCCAATACGGCGGCTGGTGACAATGGCGGAACCTTCGTCCAAACTGGATGGTTTAAGTTAAAAGCTAAACTAGCAATTAACGTCCCCCAACCCATTACCACGATGGGAGGATTTTCTTTACCCAGGGGGCGTGGCAAAACCACATATAGTGCTGCCGTAACTCCCGTAACCAATCCCCATAAAAATGAATCCAACGGAATCGATAGCTGACTAATATCACCCTTGGTAATTGAAAGAAAGACTCCCACAATTGCAATTACAAAGATTACTAGGTCAATTTTAAGGGGCTTTTTATGTTGAAATACAAACGACCCTAACAAAATAAAAAGCGGTGCTAGGTATTGCAGAATCGTTGTGGCAGCAGCATTCCCAGTTTGGATGCTAACATAAAAACTTCCCATGTTAGCAGCAAGTCCAAATAGCCCATAACAAACTAACAGGGCTACTGACTTCCAACTATGAAAAACATGAAAAATACGACCGCGGTAGATAATTGCACTTACCAAGAGCAGTACTAACGCGGCTCCAGTTGTTCGGGCTGCCAAAAACCAATCTGCTGGGATTGCTTCATTCTGAGAAACAAACTGAGTAATTACTCCGGCAACTCCCCACGAAACAGAAGCCAACCCAGCGAGAATGATTCCCTTAGTTCCCGAGTTGATTTTTTTTAAGCTATTGATCATCATTTTCCCTCTTATCTTCCTGCACCACCAACTGCTGGTGAGCCGTTTCTAATACTATATCTTTCACTTGAGTCTGCAAAAACCGTGCCATAGGAACCAAGCGGTGCCGTTGTTGGAAAGGTAACGGGATTGCTGTCACAATGACAACGGCAAGATGATTTTCTGTCAAAAAAACTTGCCCCGGTCGTCGGTAAGTCCCCTTCGTATGCTTACCAATTCGCCACTGATGCAGTTTACAGTGTTGGTTTTGATCCAGTTTCAGCTGATAGTCACCGGAAGCATCTTGAAAGACGGGTGCACCCCAAAACTGTAAAACATGATATTTAGCTCCCATCGTTAGGACCGCTCAACTAACTGTTGATCATGGCGTTTGTAACTTTGTAACAAATAAATTGCTAAAATAACTAGTGCCGAGCCCACCAATTCCATCAAGCTAAGTGGTGTCTTTAAAAAAATGACACTTAACAAAAACGTTACCACCGGCTGAACGGCATCAACTAGACTAACATCAGCCGAACTAGCATAGCGCATGCTATGTAGCAAACATGCAAATGGCAGTACCGTCCCGATAATTACAATTGCAATAATTCCAATGATACTTCCCATCGTTAAGGTGGGAACCCCCACCCAGACCGGCTGATGTAAATTAAAACCAATTCCAGCAATCAAGGTCCCCCAACCTAAAACTGTCAGGGGCGAGTTGTCAATCATTAAAGGACGCGGAATCACCACATAGAAAGCCGCCGTAATCCCAGAAATAATTCCCCAAAATAAGGATACCGCTGGGATTGATAACTGACTAATGTCGCCCTTGGTGATCGAGAGCACCACTCCAATCAGAGCGATTGCAAACACCAGTAATTCATGTCGATTGGGCCGACGATGAAAAAACAACAAGCCTCCCAGTAGAATAAAAAGCGGCGCCAAGTACTGCAAAATTGTAGCTGAAGCCGCATTCCCGGTTTGAACACTCAAAAAGAAAGACAACAAATTGCCTCCCAAACCAAAAATCGCATACGCAACAATTAAAAATAATGAGCGCCAAGTCTTGAAAACCTGAAAAATGCGACCACGAAATAAAACCGTACTAATCAGTAACAGGATGATTCCTGATAATAAGGTCCGAACTGATAGAAACCAGCCGGCTGGAATTTTTGCATTCTGCGATACAAACTGCAAGATAGTGCCAGAAATTCCCCAAAAAGTTGAGGCTAAAGTTGCCCATAGAATTCCCTTGACAATGTTAGCGCGTTTCCCCGAACTCTGCGTTTGCATGCTACTTACCCCTCGTACTTATAATTTATTAAAATTAACCAATCTTGTTAAGACTACTAACAATCGCCAGCATTTGTCAAACAAAACTCCACAAAAAAAGGTTCGGAAAACCGAACCCTTTTTAGGTCAATGACTGATTACTTATTCGCTGAATCGATGGAATCGCCCTGAGAATAAGTTAGCTTAATTGCAGCCGGCAAAATCACAGGCAGAATCAATACCAGAATTAACAAGCCAATGATAACGGCAATGGCAACTTGAATTAGCGTTAAGACTCCTGATGGAATCAAAGCGGCAAACGTCCCTCCCAAAATTACCGCTGCCGATAGAACAACAACTCCGATAAACTTCGATGCTGCTACTATTTTAACTGCTGGTTCATCCCCTTGATCAACTTCTTGATAACGCCTCATTAAGAAGATACTATAATCAACTCCTAAAGCAATAATCATAATAAAACTGAAGAACGGTGTATTCCAAGTCAGCATCGTTTGTCCTAAGAACAACGAACTAAATAGCCGAGCAAGCGTTAATGAAGATAAATAAGCTAATAGCAGTGTCCCCTCAATAAAGAGTGGCTGTAAAATTGACTTGGTTACAAACATGAGCGCAATTAAAATACCTATCAACATAATTACCGAAGTTCTGAAGAAATCATTTGAAGCACTTGCCTGTGTATCAGAAATCAAGGCACTTTGCCCGTTCATTGCAACCGTCGCATGATCTAGTTTTGTTCCCTTCAAATTCTGCTGAATTTGATTGCGAATCTGATTAGCACTCTTCATTGCCGCTTCGCTCGAAGGATCAGATTTTAAAACAATGACTAGTCTGGTTGCTTTGCGATCCTCAGACAAGTAATTATCAAAGGCTGGCTTTAATTTAGGATCAGTTAGTAATTGGGCCGGTAAATAAAATGTATTGGCCCCAATGGCGGAATTTTGTAAACCAGTTAAATACTGGCTGGCCTGACCCAGACCAGAATCGAGTTGCCCGAGTCCTTGCTTGGCTTGTTCCGCCTGTTGTTGTAAAGCTTTAAGCTGGGAAACTGTGGCTTGCAAATTATTTCCAATCGACTGCGTGTCACTCGCAATCCCATTTAATTCATTAGTAACTCCACTTTGCTGAGCCTGGAGCTGTTGCAGCGTTCCTGCAATCACCTGAAGCTGCGCTGCATTCAATGGTGCTCCCACGCTGGTGGCTCGTTGTTGAATGCCTCCTAAAATTTGTTGCCCGGAAACATTAGTCTGCCCTGACGTTTGTTGAATTCGTTGGAGACGTTCTCCAATCGATTGCGCCGAAGTTCCAATTGCCGCTAATTGTGCTTGATTGAAACCCTGCTGATTGGCAGTCGTCTGTGAGCGCTGAATCCCTTGCTGTGCTTGTGATAATCCTCGGTTCAATCCGTTCAGCTGATCCGTTAGATAAAACTGGTTAATACTCATTCCCGCTGGTTGCGTTAACGAAGCAACGGTTTCAACATCATCTCGTTGTTTTAATTGTCGAGTAATGCGATCAATTTCTGCCATACTTACTTGGTTATCGAGCCGATGGTCAGTTTTAATATAAACCGTTGATGGTTCTGCTGTTCCCTTGGAAAAATGTTTTTCAACCACGTTGAGACCTTGTTTCGAAGGTAATCCGTTGCTTAGTTCGACGGCACTATCGTAATTCAAAGTCCCTTTTCCCATTAACATTAACGGCAGCGTTAACAACAAGACCAGCACGATTGCTGGAATGGCAAACCGAACAGATTTACTGGATAGAAACCCCCATAGCCGACTTTCCTGCGCCTGATCCGCCAAATTTTTACTAGGCCAATACAGTTTGCTTCCTAAAATGGCCATGAAAAAGGGATTCAACGATAGCAGCACTAACAAAAGAACTGCGACTGCCACTGCAACGGCTAAACCAGAACGATAAATCGAAAAATTGGCTAGGCCAAGGGCCGAAAAACCAATTAATACTGAAATTCCACTATACCGAATGGTTTGCCCAGCGACTTTACGTGCTGCAATAGTGGCCGCTGTTTTCTCCATTCCCTTAGCCAAATTATCCTTAAATTGGTTATATAGCAGGATATTATAATCTGTTCCAATCCCAAAGAGGACTACCACCATAAAGACCTGCGTAAAGTTTGACAGCGGAAAACCAAAAAATTTAACCAGGTTCATCACCAAACTCAGCGAGATAATAAAAGAAACTCCGACCGTTAACAATGAAATCACTGGAACAATTGGCGATCTAAAAACGATAATTAATACGATTAAAATGAATATCGCTGCAATTATTTCTGTTTTCTGAATTCCTGTCACCATCGACAGCCGCATGTCATCATTTAAAATTTCAGAGCCAGTAACGTAACTGTCTACCCCATCAAGCTTAGTAGCTCGTTTCAGCTGATTATTAACTGCTTCTACCGACTGTTTCTTAGACACATTTAGTTGAACTAACTCCGTTGATTTATCCTTAGAAATCAACTGGTTACGTGCCGCTGGCGTGTTTTGAACAGACGTCATGGCTTTAATATCATATTTATCCTTATTCTGATCCAGATGTTTGATATTTTGATCAATCTTTTTTTGTTGCGCACTGGTAATGGGGCGGTCGCCATTACTATAGACCACCACTACCTGGTTAGTGTTCCCAATCCGATGACCCCAATGTTTTTGAATATTATCAGCAACTTGACTCTGCATGTTACTAGGGATAGTGGTTTGCCCCTTTTGCGCTTCCAATTTACCAATATTGGGCAAAAAGACAACTGCTGCAATCACTGCCAACAACCACAAAAACGCTACACCTGAATATTTCTTTATAAATCGATTCATTTCTTGTTCTCCTCTGGTTGTGCTTTCCAAATCAACAAACTAGCCGGAGCATGATTCAAAACGGTCACAATCACTTGTAAAATCTGTTCGGGTGGTTCCGGAACCGGTTTTGAAATCCAGTACACAATCAGTCCTAACACCTGATCAATAATTGCTTCGCGAGCATACTCTAAAGAAATTCCTACAACTGGAACCACTTGCTTGGGATGGTCAAATAGTGGCAACAAATCAGCAAAAATCACGCGCCGTACCTTACCTAAAAAATAAGGATCCCCTTGTTCACTAAACAACTGTGCAACTACCACGTGATTATGGTAAAAACTCTTAAGTGTTTCCAACAAAAAGGGGGCGGGCTGGAGATGTTGCTGATCATTTAAAAACCAACTAACTGCATCTGGCATCATCTGATCTAAATCGGAATGTAATTGCTGTAACAAATCATTCTCTACTTCGAGCAACAACGCCTTTTTATCCTGAAAATGGGTGTAAAAAGTTCCACGCCCCACCTGAGCCTGTCTGGTAATATCAGAAACATTCATCGCCTGGAGTCCCTTAGAACCCAGCAGACTAATAAAGGCCTGCTTAATGGCAGCAACTGTGTTGGTCTTGCGGATCTGTCCCACTAGCACTTCATCTCACTTTCACTTTTAGAATACGCCATTTCACTTATTAAATCAACACGTTGTCCTATTAAGCGAAAAAAAGCGTCCGATCCTTCATAAGATCCGACTGCAATTTTCAAGTAAATTTAATTTAGGCTTCCTACTGGTTGTTGGGAAATCTAGTTTGCAAGGCCAAGATAAAAACGGTGCTTAAAATCAACCCTGCTCCCATGACTTCATACATATTAAAGCTAGTCTGAAAGAACCAGACGGTCCCAATCGTCGCTGAAAGGGGCTCAAAAGTATCTAACAATCCTGCTGTAGTGGGCGAAATGTAATGCAGACTTGAAATAAAACAGAGAAATGACAACATTGTCCCAAAAACTACAATGAAAGCCACTCCTAGCCAACCAGCTAGGGTCAATCGCGGAACCTGCACCCAAAAGGGATGGATAACCGTAAATAAGATGCCTCCTAATAGCATTGCCCAACCAACCACCATCACGGTGCTAAAGTGCTGAATTAAGCGGACTGGCAACAGTGTTTGTAAGGCTCCCGCTACCGCCACTGCTAGCCCCAACCACAATGTCTTCGGACTAATTGCTAAGACCGTTAAATTACCTTTCGTGACCAGCAACCAGGCTCCCAGCAATGCAACCACCACCGCCAGCCCTTCTAAACTCGTCGGTGCTTTTTTGGTTACTATGATTGTAATTATGACAATCACAACCGTCCCCAAGCTCTGCATAATTGTGGCAGTTGCTGAGTTACTGGCTTGAACCGTTAATAGAAAAAAATATTGTACTCCACACAATCCTAAAACCGCATAAAGTAGCAACTGACCAGCATTTTGTGGACGTTGCCAAATAGTTCTTAGTGACTGATGCAATCCATACTTTGCCAAAAGCAGAAGCCCGACCCCTGCAAGCAACATTTTAATGCCCATCAGCCACGTTGTGGAAAACTTGGTATCTTGAAACAAAAACTGAGCTACCGGTCCCTGGATTCCCCACATTAGAGCGCCGGCGATTGCTAAAAAAGCACCCCGAAACATTGATAGTCTTTTTTGCAAAATCTAGTCCTCGAATCCATGTGGATGTCTTTGTTTCCAAGTCCAAGCCGTGGCGATAATTGCCTCAATATCATCGTATCGAGGTTGCCAGCCCAAAATCTGCCGAGCCTTCTGACTATCGGCAACTAACGTATCTGGATCGCCAGGGCGCCGAGGAGCAATCTTTGCTGGAATCGGTTGACCAGTAACCCGGCGTGCTGCTGCTAAAATCTCTTGGTTCGAAAAACCAGTGGAAGACCCTAGATTAAAGCTGGCAGTGGGCTTGCCCGCTTGCAGATAGTTGAGAGCCAGAATGTGTGCATCAGCTAGATCTAGGATATGAATGTAGTCACGAACATTAGTTCCATCAACCGTGTCATAATCATCGCCAAAAATCTTTAGCTCATCCTGTTGCCCTGCCGCTACTTTCAAAACCATTGGAATCAAATGCGTTTCTGGATGATGGTCTTCTCCGATTGAACCATCTTCCTTAGCGCCCGCCGCATTAAAGTAACGCAATGCCACCCCACGGATTCCGTAGGCAGCCTCCATCCATTTCATAATGTGTTCCATCATCAGTTTGCTCTCGCCGTAAGGATTGATCGGTTGCGTTTGATCATCTTCTTGGATGGGAACTCTGGCTGGGTTACCGTAGGTCGCCGCTGTTGATGAGAAAACAATTTTTTTAATCTCAGCCTTGTGCATTGCTTCTAACAATACAATCATACCAATCACATTATTATCAAAATACTTCAGCGGTTTTTCCATCGATTCCGATACTAACGAGAATGCATCCATATGGATAACCGCATCAATTGACTCAGTAGCAAACAGCTGATCCAGAAATTCACGATCACGCGTATCCCCCTGATAAAATTTAGCCGCAGGAGAAACCGCCTGCCGATGACCAGTTGAAAGATTGTCGGCCACCACTACTTCATATCCTTGCTCAATTAACCGATCAACCATATGTGAACCAATATAGCCAGCTCCGCCGGCAACTAAAATTGACATCTCACTACCCCTTCAACAAATCTTGATATTCTTTCTTCTTATTAAAAAATTCCTGCGCATACGAACAAACTGGCTTAATCTGATACTGATGGCTGCGCGCCAAAGCAATCGCTGCCAACATCAACTTACCGGCTAATCCTTGTCCACGGGCTGCCGGAGCAACAAAAGTCTTCGTAATCACCATGGCTCCTTGATCTAGATGATACGTCAGTTCGGCTTGCAAGCTGCCATCTGCTGCTAACCGATAGATACGCCCGGGTGCATTAGAAAATTCCATCGCCAGATCCTCCAATTAAACATTTTGTCTTGAATTATAGCATATCCACAGAATAGACCAACCGCTGGTTAATGCCCGTGGTTTTACAACCAAAATTGACTGGTTGTCGATTAATAACTATAATTTGCCTTAAAAGAGGAACCGTTTCAATCAATCAAAGGAGTCTTATTAATGATAAATCAAGCAGAACTTGACAGCCGCTATTCAACCTGGCTAACCGCACCACATTTACCAGTTGATTTACATCGCGAGCTGGTTCAAATGAAGGATAATCAACAGCTTCTCGCAGATGCATTTGGAACTTCATTATCATTTGGAACCGCTGGCATGCGGGGCATTTTGGGTGCGGGTACGAACCGAATGAATATCTATACGGTCCGCCAAGCTACCGAAGGATTAGCCAAGATGATGGAAACCCTCCCGGCAGCAGAACGAGAACGTGGCGTGGCAATTAGTTTTGATTCCCGCTACCATTCCTGTGATTTTGCTCACGAAGCAGCTGGAGTGCTCGGTGCCCACGGCATTAAAAGCTTTATTTTTGATGACTTGCGTCCAACTCCAGAGCTTTCATTTGCCGTCCGTCATTTACACACCTATGCGGGCATTATGATTACTGCCAGCCACAACCCAAAACAATACAACGGTTATAAGATTTATGGTCCTGATGGCGGACAAATGCCACCCCAAGAATCAGATCTCATGACAAGTTACGTTCGGCAGGTTGCTGACTTGTTCGCCATCAAAACTGTTTCTGAACCAGAACTCCGCCACAAGGGGCTTGTTCAAGTGATCGGTGAAGATGTTGATGTAGCTTACCTTGATAAAATTAAAACCGTCAACATTAATCACGATTTAATTCGAGATGTCGGTAAACAACTTAAGTTTGTCTATACGCCCCTTCATGGAACCGGAAAAATCATCACGCGGCGGGCGTTAAATCAGGCGGGCTTTCAAAACTATGACACCGTAGTGGCTCAAACCATTGCTGATCCGGAGTTTCCCACCACACCGTTTCCAAATCCGGAATTTGCTCAAACATTTGACTTAGCCATTCAACTGGGCAAGCAAGAAGCTGCTGATGTGCTAATTGCGACCGACCCTGATGCCGACCGATTAGGGGCCGCTGTGCGCCAACCTAATGGTGAATACCAGTTAATGACCGGTAACCAAATTGCCAGCGTGCTGTTGGATTACCTTCTAAAAGCCAAGCAGCGCCTTCATGATCTTCCTGAAAATGGAGTCGTTGTAAAGTCAATTGTTTCAACAGAGTTAGCCACCGCCATTGCTGATCATTATGGCGTAAAAATGAAAAACGTGTTGACCGGTTTCAAATTCATTGCCGAACAAATCAAGAATTTTGAAACCAACCATGATCACACCTTCCTCTTTGGATTTGAAGAAAGTTTTGGCTACTTGATCAAACCATTTGTCCGCGATAAAGATGCTGTTCAATCAACCATGCTTCTTGCCGAGGTGGCTGCCTTTTATAAACAACAGCAACTCACCTTATACGATGGTCTCAACCAGCTCTATCAGGAATATGGTTACTATCGTGAAAAAACAATTGCCAAAGATTTCCCCGGCCTTGACGGGCAAGCCACGATGAGCAAACTAATGAGTGAGTTTCGTGCCACTCCGATCCAGAACCTAAACGGTCAACCAGTTACCGCACTTGATGATTTCAAAACTGGCATTCGCCGTACTGCCGACGGTCAAAAAACCAAACTCGATTTACCAACTTCAGATGTCTTAAAGTATTGGTTTGCAGACGATACGTGGTTGGCAATTCGACCTTCAGGAACCGAACCTAAAATCAAATTTTATCTGGGGGTTAAAGCTCCCACTGAGGCCGAGGCTACTGAGCGCTTGACCCAATATGAAGCTGCTTTACAGCAACAATTACCACAAGCATAATAATTAAATCAAAAACGGGACGAAAAATCTAAACTGATTTTTCGTCCCGTTTCTGATTTAAAAATATAATTTCTATTTAACCCCGTTAATTGCCGATTACGCTTCTTTAGGTACCTTCCAAAAACTATCTCGATTATGCTTTGCTAAATATTGTTTAAATTCCTTAGAATGGTAGGCTTTCTGAACTGCTTTAGCCCACTTTTTATTTTGATCCTGCTTATTAATAGCCGCCACTAAATAATAGTCAGGTTTAATGTTTTCTGGTAACAACATTGTCTTAGTTGAAATCTTGGCTGGATATGCCGTTGATCCTGGCAAGATCACGTAATCAAAATCTTGACGAGAACGTGGGATTTGAACGTCCTGCATCTCTTGAATTTTTAAATCATACTTGTTCGTAGCAATATCCTTACTAGTCGCTTTGATTGGATTAACGCCCGGTTTTAAGGTAATCCATCCCGCCTTGACCATCACATTATAGGCACGAGCCATGTTAGAAGGGTCATTTGGAATTGCAACCGAATCTCCCTTAGCTACTGCTCGCAGTTGTTGCTTTCGAGCCGGATAAATTCCAGTTGGAACCGTTGGAATTTTAGTTAGTGCGACCAAATTAGCGTGCTTTTCCTGATTAAAATTCTTCATATAAGCAGTGTGCTGGTCGACATTAAGATCAGCTTCCCCATTATTAATCGCCACATCCGCCAATGACAAATCACTAAAGGATTGATTCTTTACTTTGTATCCTTCTTTTTCCAAAATTGGCTTGATTCCATTTAAAAATAAATCACTGTACGGTCCTGGCGAGGAAGCCAACCGAATGGTGTTGGTTTCGGACTGCTGTGGTTTTAACACAAACGTATAGATAAATCCGATTCCAAGTGCTGCTAGTAATGCTAAATAAATAAACTTCTTTTTCATGATTGCAATCCTCCTACGTTGTCAACTTGCTAATTACATAAATTGTCGCCACAACAGGAGCGTCCACCACGATATTTACCAAATAGTGCCACTAAAAGTTGATTCACAAGAAGCTCCTTCTCATCGGTAGCAAAAAACCGTGCTCTATCACCTAGATCACGGTTTTTTTAAGGAATTTTTCTCATCCCTTACGCTGTTGATCATTGATGAATTTCTCATAACTTCAGAATACTAATTCATGAGAAAAACATCCCTGCATTTCTCATGCTTAACTCAAAAAAGATGAACAACAACAAGCCATGGAAAACCCTCTTTTCAAATCAAATTCCCGTTCTTAATGGTCATAATCGTTATAAAAACCTAGTTAGCTTAATTAATATTTAATAGTTGTGAATATTATATATCGTTCGAATTAATTGTCAAAGCTTTTTATCACTAATTAATTGTGCTGGTTAGCAAGGCAATGTTGTCCCACGACAATTAGGGCACTCAGCGCTAGCCCGCCCACCATGAAGGGAATGAAATCAAGTCCAATACTAAACCATGGAATGTGGAGTAAACTCCACCTATCCAATGATTGCACCAACTTAAACTGATGTAAAACCGGGGGTAAGGTGTGAAAGAAATCCAGACAAGCCGGTCCCATCACTAAAGTTACCGTCACTCGATAGAAAACCACGTTCTGACCAATCCAGCGATTCAAAAGCCCTAACAAGATTACCGTAATTGCGATCGGATAGAGCAAACTGAGGATGGGGGCTGAAAAAGCAATAATCTGTTCCAAACCAAAGTTTGCAATTATAAAGGCAATCAAATTAGCCCCTAGCAAAAATTTGTGATAACCGATGTTAGGAAAGCGATTGCCTAAATCCTGAGCAAAGGAAGTCAATACTCCTACGGCGGTCGTCAAACAAGCTAAAAAGGTCAGGGCAGCTAACAGAGCAGCTCCCAAAAAACCAGTGTAATGCTGCATAATTTGCGTAAAGGCGGTTCCCCCATCAGGACTAACCTTTCCATAGCTTAAACTTAAGGCTCCCAGGGCAATTAAACTTACATAAATCAATGCTTCAAAGCCCATTGCACTCATTCCAACTTTGACAACCTCAAGCGCAGGCGGCTGTTTCTGTTTCAAATAAACGCGCATTGCCGCAATAATAGTCACCCCAAATCCCAGTCCCGCTAGAGCGTCCATGGTATTATAACCTTCCAAGAATCCACTAATTAGAGACGGCGTTCCCTGTCCCGGTTGAGAAACCAAGGGTAGTTTGGTCAAGTCACCATTGATAATGAAAGCTACAAAAAATAACAGAATCAGTAATGTAACAAATAACGGATTTAGAATTTGACCAACACTTTTAATGATACTGGTCTGTCGATATGCTAAGGCAATGATTAACGCAAAGAAACATCCAGAAAACAAAAACAACGCTATCGGAAGCCACGTTTTAGGAACAAACGGCTGCACCCCCATGGTAAAAGTTACCGTGGCAAGCCGCGGAGACCCAATTAGCAATCCCATCGAACCGTGGGCCGCCATTAAAAATAACAGTGAAAAGATGCGACCCACCGGCAAAACCAGTTCGTACATGCTACTGCTCTTAGTGAGACTGAGTGCAAAAATTGAAAACAATGGTAGCAAGATGGCTGATAATAAGAAACCAATGGCCGCCGGAAACCAATTTGGTCCAGCAATTTGACCTAAATGGATTGGAAAAATCAGATTACCAGCTCCGAAAAACAGTCCAAACAACAGTGAAGCTAAAACAAGATGCTGTTTCCAGGTAAGTCGTGCATTTTTTGTTTCCTGCTTCATAATCAAACTCCTTTAAGTTTTGAATTTATTATAATGAAATAAAAAACGTCCTCATTCGCTAAGCGAACAAGGACGTTAAAAACGCGGTACCACCTCGTTAAAATCGATGCTAACTAACCCACCGATCATCTTACTAAATACGGCTATTTCCCTGCACTTTGTGACGTGGCTTGCAAACAAAAAACGTCCCTAACTGTGTCAATGACACAATCAGGGACGTTCTCACACGTGTTACCACCCATCTTTCCGTTTCCTTTAGAAAACGGCTCTAAGTACAGTTCAATAACGATACTCGTTTGCGATAATGGGCAATCCCAGCAATCACTATTAAACCTTTCGCAATTGCAACTTACAGTTGATTTTCTTTTGTCGCAAAACATTCTATTGCACCAAGCTAGAACTCTCTGGGAATCACGAACAAAATACTTGACTGAGCTTCGTTTTTGTTTTATTTCTTTATAATTATCTATGATTTTACGTATTTATTAGCCTTTGTCAACAATTTTTTTATCTTTTCATGAAGTTGGTAATCTTTATAGTTACAAAATACTAATTTAGTTCAGCGTGACTACCCCACCTACTTGTAAGGAGCACCCATCTTTTCAGGCATTTCTGGTTTACTTTTCATCGACTAACAGCTAAAATAAACAGGTTAAACATCCAGCAAAGGAAGTGGAAGCATGACCTTCGAAGAATTAAAAACGTATGCACAATTATTTTATCGAGAAAATCATCAGCTGGATCAGCAACTCCAGACGCAAACTTTTCGAATTAAAAACATTAAATCCTACCAACATGTCAAAAATGATGATGGTAATACTACCGACTGGACTGATAACATGGTCGTTCTTTTGCACCAATTAAGTCCCGTCATTGGCAAAACGTTTGGTTATCAGTTTGATTTTAAAAACCGCAAAATGTATCTATACTTTCCACTCGATCAAAAAACAACGGTTGCTGATTTGCAGGCGCATTTACCCCTTGTTGATGTAGAAACGATCGTTGCCGATGACAGTTCTTATCTGGCTACGATTAATATCGCTAAAGCAAATGATCGCTATGACTATGCGGCAAAGCTGTTTGCTGAAAATCCGCTTGCAGATCTTGATCTAAGCAACCTAGATGAGGATGCCAAAAAGAACCCAAAAGCTGAGAATCATGAACCAGCAGAAGCCAATAATGATCTCAATCTCAACATTGAAACTATCGATACCTCGATTGATGCAATGCAAGAATTAAATGATTTAACGGGACTAGAGGAAGCCAAAAAACAGATTATTGACATGATTGCCATTGCTAAAATGAACCAACTACGCGAAAAACATGGCTTAAAAACCCCAACGGGAATCAGTAAACACATGGTGTTCGTGGGTAATCCCGGAACCGGAAAAACCACGGTAGCCAAACTATTTGCCGCCATCCTCTTTCAAAATGGGATTATTAGTGATAATAAATTAGTTAATACCGATCGCTCGGATTTAGTCGGACACTATACCGGGACTACTGCCGACCGAACTAAGCGCGTTATCGAAAATTCGCTTGGAGGAGTGCTATTCATCGATGAAGCCTATCAGCTCTCCCATCCAGACAGCCCCACTGATTTTGGTCATGAAGCTATTGATCAGCTCATCATTGGAATGGAGAATCATCGCAAAGATCTGATTGTGATTCTAGCTGGCTATACCGATAAAATGGAAGAATTTCTGAATGATAATCCTGGACTTCGTTCCCGAATTCCTAACCGAATTTACTTTGCAGACTATCAGGTCAAGGAACTGGTTCAAATTTTGTTCAACATGATTAAACATGAGGGCATTGTTAAATTGGAGGATCCAGTTTATTTGGAAACTACCGTCACTGCCTATATTACTAACCATCATCCTAGTGGAAATGCACGGTGGGCACGTAATCTGTATCAGGCAATGTTGCAAATGCAAGCTCGGCGAGTGGCCTTTCAAAAAAATCCAACCAAAAAAACGCTGGAAACCATTACAAATGATGATCTTAACCAGGCTCTCGCTGCTACTCCAGCTGATTAACCAGAAATCTGTTATAATTAAATATTATCCACTACTTACAAAAAGGAGTTCACCATGAAAATTGGAATTTTAGGTGCCGGTAGTATGGGTAGTGCCATTATTCGCGGGCTAACTACTAACTACGATGCCGATCATATTTTTGTTAAGATCCATCACGAATCAGCTGCGCTAGCCTCTTTTCAAAAAGAACTTGGCTTTCACTTTGCAGAAACAGCTACTTTGAGTGAAGTAGACATTTTATTTGTGGCAACGCCAGCACCAACTACGCTGACAATTTTAAAGGATCTTCCCCTTGCATCGCACACAATCATCATTTCCGCCGCTCAGGGAGTGGCTCCAGCAGAGATTCAAAAACTGTTTCCTCAAAACTCCGTGCTAGCCATTATTCCTAACATTCCGGTCGCCGTCAATGCGGGGACGATTGCCTTAGAAAGATCCCAAACGGCTACCCCCAAAGACCAGCAAACGGCTATGAAAGTGTTGTCCAGCCTAGGTTCGGTAAACACCGTTGCCGCAGAACAGCTTGGAATTTTAGGGACAGTTGCGGGCTGCGGTCCAGCCTTTGTCGATATCTTTTTAAGCGCCCTCGCAGACTCAGCCGTACAAAACGGCTTAGATCGTAAAACCGCCTATCAGGTCGCTGCTAGTATGGTTGCCGGCAGTGCCAAAATGGCCTTAACCACTGGTACCAATCCAGCAATTTTAAAAGATCAGGTTACTTCTCCCGGTGGATCGACCATTAAAGGGGTGCTTGCCTTAGATCGACACGGGTTTAGTAATGCTGTCAATGAGGCTATCAACGCAGCTAACGAATAGTTGATTTTATCATTGTAAATATAAAAAAGGGTAATTAGTTGTTCAAACTAATTACCCTTTTTTTATAAATCCTAATCTATTCAATTAATTCTTTATCCGGGCTGCTCGTCTTCGAACGAACCATTTCCGCGCTTCCTCTAATAGCACCAAGGGAACCGGAATGCAGGCTAAGAACAACCAGTCAAGTCCATTCAATGGAGCAGTGCCAAAGAGGCTCTGAACTCCTGGTGTGTACGCCAAAAATGCTAACAGCAAAATTTCAAAAATAATTCCACTGATAATCCGATGGTTTGAGAACACCCCGACTCGAAACAGTGACGTCGTTTCAGTTCGGCAATTTAGAACATTAGCAATTTGTGAAAAGACAATTGCCGCTAGGGTCATGGTCGTAGCCATTGCATAAACTTTTCCGGTGCTAGCTAGGGGTACCTGTGGAAAACCAAATTGCCAATTAACAAAGAAATACCCTCCCGTTGAAATCAACGCTCCCAGCAAACCATAATATCCAAAACTTTTCCATATAATTCCCGGAGTTAACAAGTGGGCCGTCCGTGCTCGGGGTGGTTGGTTCATTACCCCCGGTTCACTTGGCTCAGCGCCCAAACCAAGGGCCGGCAGCATATCCGTCCCTAAATCAACCGTTAAAATCTGCATCACTGTTAGTGGCAAAGGAATCAAGCCTCCGGAAGCCAAGAAGAGCAGTGAAGGAAAGGCTTCGCCGACGTTACTAGTGAAAATATACGTCAGAAATTTTTGAATGTTTTTATAAACGGTGCGTCCTACTTCAATGGCAGCAACAATCGAAGCAAAGTTATCATCCGTCAAAATCATATCCGCAGCTTGTTTGGCAACATCCGTCCCGTTCAATCCCATTGCAATTCCAATGTTAGCTCGCTTTAAGGCGGGGGCATCATTAACCCCGTCACCAGTTGAGGCAACAATCTCACCGTTAGCTTGACACATCGAAACAATGCGATACTTATCTGCCGGTGCCACTCTTGCAAAAATAACTTCGTTTTTAACCGCAGCTTGTAATTGGGCATCACTCAACTGGGCCAGTTCTTCTCCAGTAATCACTCGGGCTTGATCCGAAACAATGCCGATTTTTACAGCAATACTTTTCGCCGTCAGAGCGCTATCACCAGTAACCATGATGATTTTAATGTGAGCATTTTGACATTTTTGAACGGCCTGATAGATTTCTGGTCGAGGAGGATCTTGCATTACCGCTAAGCCAACAAAGATCAAATGCTGTTCAGCGGTGGAAATCGCATACTTCCCCTGATCAGCGTCAGTTGCTTCTCGATAAGCAAAGGCCAGAGAACGAAGCCCTTGAGCCGCGTAATCCTGATTGGCCTGTTGTAGTCGTTGCTGATCGGCAGCTGTTAGTGGGCGAACTTGATTGCCATCTAAAATCCGATCACAAACCGGAAGCATGGTTGACAAAGCTCCCTTAACATAAATCAAGTCAGGCGCGTTGGTCTGTTTTTGGATCGTCGTCATTCTTTTTCGATCTGAATCAAATGGCAATTCCGTCAAACGCGGTGCTGCCTGTTGTCGCTCAGGTAAATTTAATCCAGCCTTCGCAGTTACAATACAAAGTCCTGCCTCCGTCGGTGTTCCTAAAATTTTGGGGGCTTGCTTACCATCAGCTTCACTGACGACCTGCGTATCATTATTTAACAACGCAATGTCTAGTAACCGATTTAAATCAGGGTGCTGCGCTAACTTCACCGGTTCTTTTTGGAATTGAATTTGACCATTGTTAAAATAACCCGTCCCGGTCACCGTAAACTCCTCTGCTGGCAACCAGAGATGGGTAACGGTCATTTGATTTTGCGTTAGCGTCCCTGTTTTATCAGAACAGATCACGCTCGTTTCTCCCAACGTTTCAACACTGTTTAAACTCTTTAAGAGTGCGTGTTTTTTTGCCATCTCCTGGGTCCCACGCGCTAACGAGAGCGTCACCGTTGGCAGCAAGCCCTCGGGAATAAAAGCAACAATCATCCCAAGCGCAAAGATAAAGGCTTTTGCGACGGGATAATGAACAAAGAAAATTGCAAGAATAAAAAATCCAAGTCCAATTAGCAATGCAATTACAGATAGCTGCCGCGTTAAACGATTAAG
Organism: Fructilactobacillus florum 8D; assembly: GCF_000512295.1. Taxonomy (NCBI): domain Bacteria; kingdom Bacillati; phylum Bacillota; class Bacilli; order Lactobacillales; family Lactobacillaceae; genus Fructilactobacillus; species Fructilactobacillus florum. The sequence goes on along the minus strand of NZ_ALXG01000016.1, from coordinate 7,888 downwards.
TTCGTTTGTCAGTGGTGAAACCATTGAACTTTGTGCTTCGGTCAAATGGGCAATTTTACCAAACTCCGTCTGCATTCCTGTAGCAAGAACTACCGCCTGAGCTGTTCCAGTGGTAACCACCGTGCCTGCGTAGATAATGTTTGTAATCGAAAACTTCCCATCCCCATGTTGATAGGTAGATTTTTTAGCAACGGGCACAGACTCGCCCGTCAATGAAGATTCATCAATTTGTAAATTGGCAGCTGATAAAACCCGCGCATCAGCAGGAACTGCATCCCCTGCCTGAATTTCTACCACATCACCTGGAACCACGTTTTGTACTAGAATAGCTTGTTGGTGGCCATCACGAAGGACGTTAACAGTGGTTGGCAGCATCTTACTCAAAGCATCCGTTGCTTTTTTAGCTGCATGCGCTTCCCAGTATGAAAACAGACCGTTGATAATATTAACTGCCCAAATTGCTATTCCTAATTCAACGGTTCCTGATACCATGGCAATTAACCCCGAAACCCATAATAGGCAAGCCATGAGCGAAGTGAAATTTTGTAGAAAATCAAGCAGTCGGTTAGTATGCTGACCACTTTCGATTACATTGGCACCATCAGTTTGAAATCGTTTTTGTGCCGTTTGCGTATCCAAACCGGTCGTTACCGATGTTTGCAACTGTTGTTCCAACTGGGGGATTTCCAATTGCGCAGCTACATCATTAGTTGGTTGACTCATCATAGGACTCCTTGCTGTTTGCTAAGTTAGCTTCAAGTATCGTAATCCCATCTTAACCCTTTCCAACAAAAAAACAATTTGTAAAATTAGATTGTTGATAGTTGCAGTCTATCATCCAGCTGGGTATCATCCAAGGCTGCCAGTTGGTTGTAAGTTTCGACTAAAAATGATGCCGGCCGAGTGCCAGTTTTAACAAGTGCTCGTTCGGCGGCTACCGGCAGGATTCCCGTTGCCAAGGCTAGGTCATAAAGACTCGTTGCTTGTGAAATTGCAGTGGCTAAAATACCATCTAGCACATCACCCATTCCAACATTAGTTGCTAACAAACTTACATCATTGTGCACTTCATACCCATTGACTCCATCAGTAATGATGTCATGAGCGCCTGATAATACGACTCGACACCGTAGCTTCTGGGCGGCTTGTTTGGCAATGGTTGAAACCTTAACCTCACCAGCTCCCGCATCGATTCCATGAATTTGCCAAGCAATTCCCGCTAGCTGAGCAATTTCCGCGGCATTGCCACGTATCGTATCTACCTTGACTTGTTGCAAAAGCTGCTGGGTACGCTCTGTTCGAACGGATGAAGCCCCCACCGCCACTGGATCAAAAACTACCGGAAGTTGATGTTGATTAGCGCTTCGACCCGCTGTAAGCATATCTAATTGTGCCGTGGGACTGGTCGAGCCCAAATTAAGAGTAACGGCCTGAGCCAACTTAGCCAACTCAGCTACCTCGAGTGGATCGGAGACCATCATGGGGGAACCCCCTAAGAAATTAATTCCATCAGCAACCCGTTGCGGCGTAACTTGATTAGCAATATTCAAAACAATTGGATTATGCTGTCTAATTTGTGCGATTAGATTACTGGTCATGAAAACCTCCTTGGAGTTTTAAAGTTCTGATGGTCGTCGCTAACTTTGAACTGGTCGTAATTGCTGAAATCACTGCTACCCCAGCAATTGGGATTGTTTTAAGTTTCCAAACATTGCGTTCACTAATCCCACCAATTGCCACGAGTGGTAAATCAGTCTGTTGAACCATATCCATTAGCCCTGACGTCCCAATGGGAGCTTTAGCATCTGACTTTGTTTTAGTCGCAAAAACTGGTCCGACCCCAAGATAGTCAATGTATGGTAACAACGAGCGACTCTGATTTAGTTCAGTAAAATCATGAACTGATAGGCCAACCATTAAATTAGCTTGTTGTTTCTGCTTCAATGCGGGCCAAGGATCAGTTTGACCAAGATGCAGTCCCTCAGCCCCAACGGCTTGTGCCAACTTAAAATTATCATCGACAAAAAGTGGAACTTGCTGGGCAGCTGTCAAACGATGTACCGCCCGCCCGAGTTGAACCTGTTCAGCAAAAGTCAAGCGACTTTGATCCTTTTCGCGAAACTGGACCGCCGTGACCCCCAAACGAACGGCTGCAGCGACCACCGCCAACAACCGATCTACTCGATAATCCACGTTCGCCGTCCCAATCACTAGATAAACTTGCAACATTTCTGGTTTAAATTTCATCATGCGCACTCCATCCCCCATGATTTAATGGACCGTGCCCATGACCAAGCACTAATGGTTTCTCGATGATCATTTCCAAATAAGCGTGGGCTCGTTGAATGGCTGTTGAAATTCCCAATCCTTGAGCTAAAAATGCTGTTATCGAGGCAGACAAAGTATCTCCCGTTCCGTGCGTTCGCTTAGTTTTGACTCGTGGAGCGGTCAACCAAAAATCATCCCCGTTAGCTAACCTTACATAGTCCTTAACCAGCGGACCTGATCCGTGTCCGCCCTTAATAATCACATTTTTTGCTCCTAACTGCTGAATCTTCTTAGCCGCACTTAACCGGTCAGCCTCAGAAATAATCTGTTGTTCTGCTAACAACTCTGCTTCTGGTAAATTAGGCGTAACGATCGTCGCTTGCGGTAGCAACTGGCTTTTTATCTTTCTAATCCCCGCTGGTGTCAATAAGTGCGCTCCGCCTTTAGCAATCATGACCGGATCGACCGTTAGATTGGGTAATCGGCTCCACTGCAGTTCGTCAGCGACCATTTGTACATGTTCCGCATCAAACAAAGCTCCTGTCTTAACGGCTTGAATATGAAAGTCGGCTAAAATCGAAGCAAACTGGCGCGTAACAACCTGCTTTGGTAAGGGATACTGCCCCTGGACTCCCAAAGTATTCTGGGCCGTTATCCCAACTATAACGTTGGTGCTAAACGTCTGACATGCCTGCATCGTTTTTAAATCTGCTTGTAATCCGGCCCCACCACCAGAATCACTACCGGCAATTGTCAATGCCGTTGGATATTGCTGTATCATGCTACTCCTCCATTGCTTGCGTAAAAAAGGCATTTTCATATTTACAACTGGCTTCAAATCGTTGTAAAGCATGAAACTGCTGGTAGTCAGACTTGGTTTGTCCTTCATTCACAAATAGTTCAATCATTCGTTTTGTAAAATAATCAGCTTTTGGTAAATAAAAATCAATCCAAGCAGCAAAAGGATTACGGTGCACAACAGCTTGTTGCTGCTGCAGTTCGACCGCAAGCTGCGTGTAGATAAGTGGACATGCCAACAACGCCGCTAATCCCTGCCAAGCGTTTGCTGTAATCGCCGTTTGAATATGCTGCAAGTAGGCCCTAGTTGTCGGTAATTCAATTACCGTCCCTTTCATCAATTGGGCATTATCAGTCTGAAGAAATGCTAATAATACTTGGTGAGCCCGATTTTCAGTGTCAATCGCATGGATAGTTGTCGCTAACAGGTCTGGAGCAAGGATTCCTAAAACTTGTTGGTAATTTGTTAAGTACTTTTGCAGATAGAGATTATCTTGTTGGACATATGTTGCTACTGCTGTGCTGGGCAATGATCCAGCCGCAATGCCTTGCACAAATGGATTCCTACTGATATCTACTAACTGTTTTGCTACAATTTGTTGCAATTGTCTTTGTAATGAAGTGATTGGTTTTGACATGTTAATTCCTCCCTTAATTTTGTTCAAATAAAAAAGCCTTCAGCACGAGCTGAAGGCTAATAAAGATGACAAAAGCTAGTCAGAATTATTGGCTAATTAAAGAAAGTTTCCTGCGATAGTGCGAACTATATCAGGTTCAATGGGTATAATCTCAGCTCGTGGCACCCCAACTTTTATTTGAATACCATCAGTCTAACCGATTTTTACCCCCAAGACAACCTTAGATTTCACCGACGATATTATTGTAATATTCTACTTTAATATCATCAGGTTCAATTATTAATTTAGTGATGCTACCGTTCTTGGCCGCATCCCCTTGATCAAGTTCTGGAGCATACCGATCAACAATCGAACGAATCGTCATCCCATGTGAAACAATCAGAATTTGTTGCCCCGCTTTTGTATTCGAACGGATCCGGTCAAAGCCGCGATCCAATCGCTGCCAAAACCGCGCATTATCCTCGGCGTTATTATACAAATCAGCTTTAGCGATTAGATCCCGAGCTCGCTCCAAACCAAAGTGGTTTAACACGCCTGATTCATTGGTAATTTGGACTTGTTCACCCACAAATTGCCACATTTGTTCTAAGTTCTCTCCCTCAAAGTACCCATGAAACTGCTCTCGTAATTCAGGGAATTGATAGGTGATCACGTTGATTCCGTTTGGATTTTTAGTTAGAATTTCTTGTCCTGTAGCGATCGCGCGCCCAGAGTCACTGGTAAAAGCTGCATCAAAATTAATCGTTGCTAGTCGGTCCCCAGCCGTACGTGCATCTTGAATCCCCTTTTCGGTGAGCGGTGAATCAATCCACCCCTGAACCTTATTGTAGAGATTAAGATACGTTTGTCCGTGCCGTACTAGATATGCTGTAACTGCCATTTCTAATCCACTCCTCTCTTATTTTGATCTTTAAACCACCACCAAAAGCCAGCAGTGGCTACAAGGCCGAGCGCACTGATCAACATTCCTAGTCGTAATCCTGGAGTTTGATACTTAAAATGAAGTACATGGTTTCCAGGAGTCAAGTGAACACTCATCAAGCCACCAACTGTTTTCTTTATTTTAACAGGTTTTCCCCCGTCCGTAAGCTGCCACCCACGATCATATGGCAAACTAATCAGCACTACTGGTCGCTTAGTCGTAGTTTTAATCGTCCCCTTAAAATCATGACCTTTTAATTTCAAACGCTCCGGATGTGAGATTTTAAGCCGATAAGGATTTGTTGCAGTCACATATCGATCAAAGCCTGCATCATCAAAACCAACTAAATTATTCTGAAGGTTCGCAAGTTTCGTACTTGAATTAAATTGAATTGTATAAGTCTGCCCTTTGGCAAACTTACCAACCGGAATGATTTCAGCTCCTAGTTGATGTTCCGACGTTTTTAATCTGCGTCCATTTACTTTGACAGCTAAAGGCTGATTAGGACTACTGGTTGGAATAGCTAAGTACTGTTTCCCAGTTATTCTAGGGGTTGTTTTAACTGTATAGCGATAAATTCCAGCTTGTTTTTGAACTTGTGCCAACTCAATTTGATTGGCTAAGAAATAGTTGTTGGTTCGCCCCTGTTCTTTTTGCACCAGCTGGTTTAAATTAGTAAAAACCTGATTTGAAACGGGATGATAGGTATTGATTTGCTCAGAAACGGCATAACCTAATCCACGATTACGCGCATCATGGTGGACCCGATAGCTCCCATCCTGTTCAATCACCAAACGCTGATCCAGTCGCAGCAATTGCTCAGTTACGGGCGTAACACCGTTCACACTGATTCTTCGCTCATTGCGACTATACAAGCCTAGCTGTGCCAAAGCATCATGAGTGTTCTTATTCATTGATGAGGTATAGCTATTTACTCCAAAAAAATTAAACAAGAGCGCATCGTTATATTGATTATAGTTAATATTGAAACTGGCTTTATATAAACGATTATCTAAATTTGTCCGCCCAAAATCTTTCTGATGACCCGTGTGGCGGTCAATAATTTTTTTAGATTGCTGAAAAGCAGTTGCAAATCGGTGCTGCTCGCCATACTCATCTGTTCCTCCCAGCGCCATCGAAAAATTGGTTCCCAGCTCCAGGCTGACCCCGAAAAGCAACGCCAATTTCACCAAAAACGAAGCGCGGTGCGATGCCTGATACCACAACAACATCCCAATAAAAATTATCAGTAGCAAGGCTACTAATAAATGCCAGTGGTTGGCACCAACATAGGTGAACTTCCAATTCGTTACTCGTACGATAATTTTCTCTAAATAGGCCGTTAAATAACCAGCTAACAACAAAGAAATCGTCAGCGTAATTGCCTTTATCAACGAGCTACGGTCATAAAAAGCCCCTGCTTGCCAAGCATCATATCCTAACAAAATTACGACAAAACTCAACATGTAAACTTCGCGAAAAGGAAACCCGGCTGGCATCTGAAACATATGCCACATCGTATCAAAAGTGGAAATCAACATCCCAAAGAAAATCGCACCAACTAACCAAAACGAGGCTCGTTTTCTCTGGCGAGTAATTAGTGGCGACAACCAGTACAGCCACAAGCCCAGTGTAAATAAGCTGCCAACAAAGAGCGCTGGCTCATGATTTAGCCGACTGGCAAAATTGGTAGCGCCCACGCCTAACGCTGTAAATACCGACGGTAGAAACCGAGGAATTGGCAAAAAACTCACTGGGTTCAAACTACTTTTACCAGTTGCCAGCATTCCAATTACCGTTGGAACCAACAAAAAGGCTGCCAAACTAGCTGCCAACAACGAAGCTCCCAGATACTTACATACCAAACGGCGGTGCTGTTTAAAAAACTGAAAAAAACCAGTTTCTGGGCGTTGGTTTAGCAAAATTAAATAGACAAAGTAAATCACAGAATAAAGGCACAACATATATCCCATGTAATAGTTGACCACGATCGTTAGCGCTAAAATCAGTAGATAACTGCCCCATTTTCCCCGATAAAAGAGCCGGTCAAGCGACCACGTTAGCAGGGGAAGGAGGATTAGTGCATCCAGCCACATGAAATCATAAAAATACATTGAAACAAAGCCACACAGTCCATATGATAAACCAGCTAAAAGTTGCATTAGGTTCGCTTGTTTCGAACGAACTTGCAAAAAGAGCTGCATCGATAAACTAATTAGACCAATTTTAATGATAATAATTGCTTCCATTAACAGTGGAACTGCCGTTTCTGGAACAAAGCGAACTAACCAGTTTAAAGGGCTCATCAAATAGTACGTATAAACCGGAAGCGTATTATCTCCCAGGGATAATAACAATGAATAAGCACTGTAAGTATGCTGTACGAGCTGGGTTCGCATAAAGTTAAAAAATGGCAAATATTGAGTGGCTAAATCACTGACCAAAATATTTTTCGAACCAAGCGGAGCAATTCCGTGTAGACCGAAGGCAATAATTGTAATTACCATTGGTAATAGGAAAGCCGCCAACGGATATAGGAACAAGCCCCATTTTCTTTTCATAGGTAGTTTCTCTTTTCTGTCATGTTTCAAAAACTCATAATATTTTTATTCTACTATACAAACCCTTAAATTTCATTGTTATGACTTAAGTTTAATCACTGACTATGTTAAGATAAACTTAATTATGAGGAGGGATTCTATGTTTAGTTCAGAAAGAAGATTTGATCCATTTAGTTTAGTGCTCGGAATTTTATTCGCCGTGATGTCACTGGTGATGTTACGTAACCCCATTGGTTCCCTACGTGCTTTGATCATTTTAATTGCCATTTTGTTAATTGTCGAAGGGGTTTTCAAATTAGCTGATATTTCGGTATTGCAACGAGATCTCGGTCTCAGCCGTGGCTGGACGATTTTTAGTAGTGTTATTGATATCATCCTTGGAATTTTAATTTTCATGCAGCCTAGTTTTGGTGCTGTTTATATCTGGATTTTAATTTCACTATCATTTATCTTTGATTCGTTTTTCGCCTTATGGGCAAGTCGTTTCATTGGTAAGGAACACCGCGGACTGTTTTGGTTTAATGTCGTTCTTGGTGTCATTGGTGTAATTCTAGGCTTTTCATTATTATTTGCTCCTGAAATGGCCATTAGCGTCGCACTTTTCCTAGTATCTTTCTACTTTATGTTCTTTGGGATCTTACTAATTGTTCGTTCGTTTTAAATAGTTAAAGCTAAAAAGCCGAGCACTTTAAAGTGCTCGG